>NZ_JBPPZG010000080.1:0-15968 GCF_051918545.1 Pseudogracilibacillus amylolyticus (SeqCode)
AACTTTTACAGTTGAATCCGCCATTCCGATTCTTTTTAACAACGTATCCACTTCATCCGGTAGTAGAGGAGTTGGTTTCGTTCCCTGACCACTGGATCCAACAAATCCAGTCACACCAGGAGTGTTTCTAACTACATACCAAGAATCATCTGTCATCACCATTTCAGCAAGTACATATCCAGGGAAAAACTTTTTCATTGAAACTTTCTTTTTTCCATCTTTAATTTCTGTCGATTCTTCTTCGGGAACGATGACACGGAATATTTTATCTTCCATCCCCATTGTCTCCACCCGTTTTTCCAAGTTCATTTTGACCTTGTTTTCATAGCCCGAGTAAGTATGGATTACATACCAATTAGTTTCCATTTTCAACCTCCATTAATACTTTTTTATATCTAATAATTTAATAGTTTAACTTAAGCCTTATCGCCAAGCCTTGGCCGTCCAAAACCTTCATTCTAAAGGAAAGCTTATCACTTGCTTATTTGCTAAAAATGAACATATTAAAAAACCCGCATACATCGGGTTTTTTGTACAAAAATATTCTATGTTTTATTATATCATAATTTTTCCTAATTATTCAAAAATGGCATATTATTTAAAATTTGACTTATTCCCAAATCAATGACTGCAAAAAATATGGCTACAAACGCAACGGTAGCAACAACCGTTATCGTATAACTTACTAATTCTGATCCTTTTGGCCAAGTGACCTTCCGCATTTCACGCGAAACATCTTTAAAAAATTTAAAAATATTCACCTTAATCCTCCAACTAGTGCCTATTTCGTTTCTCTATGCAAGACGTGTTTATCACAGTGTTTACAATACTTTTTTATAGATAATCTTTCGGAACTCGTAGCTTGATTTTTATTTGTCGAATAGTTTCTATTTCCACAAATTGTACATGCTAATGTTACTTTTTTATTCATTTTTTCACCATTTTATCTAAACTATTTTCTTTATAAATGTAGCATGTAGAACTCGTACTGTCAATTATAATATACTAGCTCATAGACTCTCTACAAGCTAATATTGTTATTTCGAATCAATTAATATAAAAAGTCCTTTTCCTCAATTAGTTGTTCTACTTTTCTTTTCACTCGTTGTAAAGCATTATCGATTGATTTTTCTTGTCGTTTTAATTTGGCAGCAATTTCTTCATACGAGCATCCTTGCAAATAGAGATATAACACATCCCACTCCAGCTTCGTTAACGCTTTCATTAATTGCGCTTGTATAGATTGGTACTTTTCTCTATTTACTAGTAAGTCACTTGGATCTTCTGATTCAGAGCAATAAATAGTATCTAACAATACCTGTTCCGAACTTTCATCATGAACTGGCTGGTAAAATGATACATATGAATTTAATGGCGTGTGCTTTAACCTCGTCGCCGATTTGATGGAGGTAATAATTTGTCTTGTTATACATAGTTCTGCAAAAGACTTAAACGATGAACGTTTATTCTCATCATAATCACAAATTGCTTTATAAAGACCGATTAATCCTTCTTGTACTACGTCATCACGATCACTGCCAATTAAAAAATACGTATTTGCTTTTTTCCGAACGATCCGTTCATACTTTTTTATTAGATACTCGACTGCTATCTCATTTCCTTGTTGTACATGCGACAAAACTTCTTCATCAATCAACGAATGAAACGGAACTTTTCTCTCAAGTTGATTAACAGCGCTCATGAATAACTTCTCCCCCTATTACTAAAAATTTACAATTTATAGTTACAGAGAGTATACAGCAAGAAGTTTCAAAGAGTCAATACAATTTTTTCTTTTTTTACAATATTCGGATTTATAATTGGTAATCTAACGTAATTTACAGGTTGCCACGACGCCATTTTTCAAGCTTTTCTCTCACGTTCCCTTTCATATGAATTTTAATTTTCGGCTGCTCTTTTGTTTGTTGTTCTAATTCATCACTAATAGAGTTTTCCATATCTTTTAGCTCCATTAATAATTCACGTGCGGAAATACGTAATGCTCCTCTTCCGAAAATAGTTCGCTGTTCTAAATAGTCGGAAGTTGCAACATAAACTTGGTTTTTCACATTTTTTAAAGATTTTACAAGTCTTTCGATACATTCATCTGCCGTTTCATTTTCTCGTGTATAGATTATTTCTACGCCATTAATCGATTTCTTACTTTCATTCCCTTTTACATATAAGGCATCAAATACAATAATAACACGATTTCCAGTGTACGCTTTATATTCGACTAAAAGTTCTATTAATCGACTTCTGGCCAGTCCCATATCTTTTAATTTTAATTTATTTAATTCATCCCATGCCCCAATAATGTTATATCCATCAACTACAAGTACATCCATCAATTTTCTCCTAAATGATTTCTTTCTCGATAAATTTCGTACATTAAAATTCCCGCAGCAACGGAAGCATTTAAAGATGGGATAGAGCCTTTCATTGGGAGATGGATTGTCCAGTCACACTTTTCTTTTACTAAGCGACTTATTCCTTTTCCTTCATTTCCAATCACAAGGGCAATTGCCGTATCTCCGTCTAACGTGCGATAATCTTTAGAGCCTTCTTCATCCGTACCAACAACCCAGATATTCTTCTCTTTTAATTCATCGATTGTTTTTGCAATATTTGTTACCCGTGCAACAGGTATATGCTCAATTGCTCCGGCAGACGTTTTAGCAACTGTTTCAGTTAAGCCAACTGCTCGTCTTTTTGGAATGATCACCCCATGAACACCTGTAGCATCTGCCGTTCTAAGTATGGCACCCAAATTATGAGGATCTTCTATTTCATCAAGAATGATAATAAAAGGTAGTTCTTCTTTGCTTTGAGCAGTTTCTACAATTTTCTCGACCGTTGCATAATCATAAGCAGTCACATATGCTATAATTCCTTGATGTCTACCAGCAGAAAGTTGATCAATCCGCTTTTTGGGCACTTTTTGGATAATCGTATTTGCCTTCTTTGCCGCTTGTTGTAATTCCACTACCGTATTTCTATTTAATTGGTCAGAAATCATTATCTTATTAATCGGCCTACCTGACTGTAATGCTTCTAATACTGGGTTTTTTCCTATAATCATTTCATCTTGCATATGTATTTTCCTTCCTTTTTATTCTTTCGCTTCATGTGTAATATAATGAATAGCTTCATCGAGTAGCATGCCAAGGCGTGTCTTATTTTTTAACAGGTAATGATAGCCAATTAATGCTTCAAAAGCAGTAGCATAACGATAATCTCGGATTGACATATTTTTCGGAGTCGAAACCGACTTTGCGTTTCGACCCCGTCTAACTATTGCCGCTTCTTCTTTGTTTAGTTTATTGTTCTTTAACCAGTCATGGATTATAGCCGCTTGGGCAGAAGCGGCCACAAACTTAATTGCATGGTTATGCAATTCGTTAGGTTTTACTTCGCCTGTTTCAATTAAATGATTCCGTACAGATAATTCATAGACAGCATCACCTATATAAGCGAGCGCGAGACTGTTAAGTTGTTTTACATCTACACTCATTTTATCCTCTTCTCCAACGTACTCCTTGATTCGTATCTTCTAATATAATATTTTTTTCTTTTAATAAATCCCGGATTTCGTCTGCCCGTTCAAAATTTCGTGCTTTTCTTGCTTCATTTCTTTCTTTAATTAATGCTTCAATTTCCTCATCCAGCAATTCTTCATTTTCAAGTTTAATACCTAATACTTCCAATAATGTTTTAATTGTTTCTTGGAAAGCTTCAACGACTTCAATATCTGTATGATTTTCTTCTAAATACATATTCGCTTCCCGAGCTAATTCGAATAAAACTGTAATAGCATTAGCTGTATTAAAATCATCATCCATCGCTTTTTCAAAATTTTGTTGATTTTGTCGAATTTTGTCGATCCATGTTTCTTTGTTTTTACCTAAGTTTGTACTCATTTTTTTACGATGTTCTAAATTTACATAAGCAGTTTTAATTCGCTCTAAACTATTTTTCGCACTTTGAAGTAAACTATCGGTAAAATTAATCGGATTTCGGTAATGAACACTTAACATAAAAAAGCGAATAACCATTGGATCATGCTCTTCAATAAGGTCTTTGGCTAAAATGAAATTCCCAAGGGATTTTGACATTTTTTCATCATCAATATTCATATATCCATTATGCATCCAATAATTTGCAAAAGGTTTATCATTTAACGCTTCAGATTGCGCAATCTCATTTTCGTGATGGGGAAAAGTTAAATCTTGCCCACCTGCGTGAATATCGATCGTATCACCTAAATATTTTTTGGCCATCGCTGAGCATTCGATATGCCAACCAGGTCTTCCTTTCCCCCATGGAGAATCCCAGGCAATTTCATTTTCTTTCGCTTTTTTCCATAAGGCGAAATCTAAAGGGTCTTCTTTCTTTTCACCCACTTTAATTCTTGCACCTGCACGTAATTCGTCTATCGACTGGTCTGATAATTTTCCGTATTCTTCAAACGACCTAGGTTTAAAATATACATCACCATCTACTTCATATGCGTGACCTTTATCAATCAATCCAGATATAAAGGCAATGATGTCATCAATTGTTTCCGTAACACGAGGGTGGTAGGTTGCTTTTTTTACATTTAAGGCTTTTACATCATTTAAATAAGCGTCAATAAAACGATTTGTTAAATCCTGTACATTTTCGCCAGTTTTTTCAGCTGTATCAATGATCTTATCATCAACGTCCGTAAAATTTAGTACATACTTTACATCAAATCCTTTATATTCGAGGTATCTCCTTACAGTATCAAAGACAATCGCTGGTCTTGCATTTCCTATATGAATGTAATTATATACAGTTGGTCCACATACATACATTTTTACCTCTTTATCGTCTAAAGGCTTGAATGTTTCTTTTTCTTTCGTTAGTGTATTATAAATTGTGATTGGCATGCTCTTTTCCTTCCTTTAATTGTTTTACTTCTTCATTTAATGCATCTATTTCTGCTTGTAATTTTTTCAATCGTTCTGCAACTGGATCGGGTAAAATGTGATGGTCCAATTTTTGACTTACTCTCTTTCCGTCTTGCTTTACAACTCGCCCAGGAATACCTACAACTGTTGCGTTATCTGGTACATCTTTCAAGACAACTGATCCGCCACCAACGTTAGAGTTCTCGCCTATTGTAATGGAACCCAATACTTTTGCACCTGTTGCAATTAAGGCATTGTCTTTAATCGTTGGGTGTCGTTTTCCTTTTTCGTGCCCTGTTCCTCCAAGGGTCACTCCTTGATAGATTGTTACATTATCACCAATTTCACACGTTTCTCCAATTACAACGCCCATTCCATGGTCAATAAAAAATCTTCTGCCGATCACTGCGCCTGGATGAATTTCAATACCGGTAAAAAATCTGCTTATTTGTGAAATAACACGTGCTATAAAAAATAATTTTCGTTTATAAAAGAAATGAGCAATTCGATGATTCCAGATCGCATGTAAGCCTGAGTATGTTAAAAACACTTCCAAATAAGTACGAGCTGCCGGGTCCTGTTCAAACACAACATCCATATCTTCTCGCATCCGCTTAAAGATTCCCACTTCTAGTTTCCTCCCTTTATAAATAAATATGGCTCTTTTGATAAAGTTTGTTGCTTTATAGCTTTATAATCCGTGCAGTCGATGTAAACTGTGCCGTAGTGAAAATTTATAAACTAGTATTAGCTTTGTTGATTTCCGCTGTGTAAAAATGAACGGCGGTCACAAAACGGAATACCGCTACGTAAATACACTCCGCTTTCCGTGGGCGGCTGATGAGCCTCCTCGTCGCTTCGCTCCTGCGTAGTCTCACCGAGGCCTTTCCTCCCACAGGAGTCTCCGTATATTTCCTTCGCTGGGTGTGCTTGGTAAACAGCTCTGCACAGTTGTTACTACTATCTCATTGGTTGATTGGAGCTGGAGGGCAGTCGAGACTTCTGGTCGGCTAAAATCAGTCACGTCCTGTGACCAACGCCGACACTAGCACATCCTGTGCGTCATGGGAAAAGCACGTGTCTAGACTTTAGAAGCAGTGGTTTTCTGCTTCAGAGGCAGACCCGCCGTGCCTTAGGATGCGCGTACTGCCCGGAGGCGGAAATCAACGGTGCAGAAGCTAGGTTGACTGATAAATTATTAAATTTATTAACTAAACAGTTTATGGATTTTTTGAGAAAAGCAACAAACGGTTTTCGGTGGGACTACGTTAGTACAGTCCCAAATCTTTATAAAATAGCCAAAAAAATATAAAAAGCGCCTCTATGTAAAATAATTACACAGAGACGCTTTGATTTACGCGGTTCCACTCTGTTTAGAGAGTAATTGAACACTCCCTCAACTTGGTCTTAGTAACGGTAGATAGCCGCCGTTATATACTTAATTTCCATAACGGAACTCCGAGGTGCATGTTCAAAAGCGTCTCTTAGAATCACTTTCAGCCGATGATGATTCTCTCTGGGTAAGTAACTTGCTTTTTACTTTTCCTCTTCAACATTGAATAATATAAAAATTTATATACTATAACTATATTATACTTTTTCGTAAATGTGAATTATTTAATTTTCGATTTCACTTAATATTCCATCAAGACGTGCTAAAACAATCTCTTTTCCTAACAATTCAATTGCTTTTGGAAGTTCTGGACCATGCGTTTGGCCAGTGGTCGCAACTCGAATCGGCATAAATAATTTTTTACCGCGGTGCTTCGTTTCTTTTTGCGTCGCTTTAATTTGTTCTTTAATTTGTTCAGCAGTGAAATCATCTAAATGAATCAGTTTATCCGTGAAGACTTGTAAAACTTCAACAACTTGTTCTTCTGAAAGAACTTCTTGAGCTGCATCGTCATAGTGGATATCTGTTTTAAAGAATAGTTCTGTCAATTCGACAATTTCCGCACCATATCTTAATTGCTCCTGATACAAAGCAATGATTTCTTTAACCCAATTTAGCTTTTGTTCATCTGCATCAGGCGCAATTTTACCGGCTTTAATTAAATGAGGCAGAGCAAGTTCAATAACCGTATCTACATCCGCCTTTTTAATATATTCTCCGTTCATCCATTCCAATTTTTTAGAGTCAAAAATAGCAGCTGAAGTAGAAAGGCGGTTTGGATCAAATATTTTAATTAGCTCTTCCTTACTGAAAATTTCTTCTTCCCCACTTGGAGACCATCCAAGTAATGTAATAAAATTAAACATCGCTTCAGGTAGAAAGCCGAGCGTTTTATACTGCTCGATAAACTGAAGAATATGCTGATCTCGTTTACTCAATTTTTTGCGGTTTTCATTAAGGATCAATGTCATATGTCCGAAAGTTGGCGCTTCCCATCCAAATGCATCATAGATCATCATTTGTCTCGGTGTATTCGAAATATGTTCTTCCCCACGAAGTACATGAGTAATCTCCATTAAATGGTCGTCGATTGCTACAGCAAAATTATACGTAGGAATACCATCCTTTTTAACAATAACCCAATCTCCATAATCACTAGATTCAATAGAAATATTTCCTCGGACAATATCATTAAATGTATACGTCCGGTTTTTTGGTACTCTTATTCGGATTGCTGGCTTTCTACCTTCTTTTTTAAATGCATCTATTTCTGCTTGCGACAAATTAGCATGTGCACCAGAGTATTTCGGCACTTGCCCTTTTGCACGCTGCTCTTCACGCTCTTGTTCCAACTCTTCTTCCGTCATATAACATTCATATGCTAGATCTCTCTCTAATAAATCATCAATATACTTTTGATAAATATCTAAACGTTCCATTTGGCGATATGGACCGTACTCTCCACCAATATCTGCACCTTCATCCCATTCGATGCCTAGCCATTTTAAATAAGTCAATTGGCTCTCTTCTCCGCCTTCTACATTACGCTTCGAATCTGTATCCTCTGTTCTAATAATAAACTTTCCATTAAAATGTTTTGCATATAAATAATTAAATAAAGCTGTACGAGCATTCCCAATATGTAAATCCCCAGTTGGACTTGGTGCATAACGTACTCGAATCTCTTTCGTCATTGTTGTTCCCCTCTCTTAAAACGGCTTATAAAAAATGTTGCAATATTTATATCATATTCGACCAAGCCAAATTTCGTATATCTTTATAATATATTATTTGGCAATAAAAAGCGATAACATGAACTGTTATCACCTTTTAATACCTTATGTTATACTTTTTTATAAAGCTTTTTCAAGTAATTTTGGTTTCGCGAAGATCATTCTTCCAGCAGATGTCTGTAACACACTTGTAATTAATACTTCGATTGTTTTTCCAATATAATCTCGACCATCTTCTACAACAATCATCGTACCATCATCCAAGTAGGCAATACCTTGCCTTTGTTCTTTACCGTCTTTAATTACTTGTACTACCAATTCCTCCCCTGGAAGAACTACTGGTTTAACGGCATTCGCTAAATCATTAATATTTAGTACAGAAACACCTTGGAAATCACAAACTTTGTTTAAATTAAAGTCATTTGTCACGACTATTCCGTTAATTAATTTAGCAAGTTTAACTAATTTACTATCCACTTCTTGAATGTCTTCAAAATCGCCTTCATATATCTCTACCTTAATCTCTAGTTCTTTTTGGATACGATTTAATATGTCAAGGCCACGGCGGCCACGATTACGCTTTAAAACATCAGACGAATCCGCTATATGCTGTAACTCTTCTAATATAAATTGCGGAATTACAATTGTTCCTTCTAGAAAATTCGTTTGACAAATATCCGCTATACGCCCATCAATTATAACACTTGTATCCAATATTTTAGGCTTCAACTCATACTTATCTTCTTTTTCTCCATCTATAGCCTGTTTTCTTGCTTTATCTTTCCTAGATATTGATAAGATGTTCATAAATTCCTCTCTTCTTCTAAAACCAACTTGAAACCCTAAATATCCAATAATAATCGTTAAGAACAATGGAATAATTTCAGAGACAATTTTTAAGCCAATATCTTGTATCGGTATGTTAATCAGGTAAGCAACAACTAATCCTAAAATAAGTCCAATCGTTCCAAAAAATAAATCCACAACAGGAATCTTTATTAATCCTTCCTCGATCCATTTCAAAAATCCAACGACATAGTCTGCTAGTAAATAAGTTAAAATAGAAAAAATAATAGCACCTAACACAAGGCCAAAATATGGGGATGTGAACAGACTTACATCTGTTATATTTAGAAAATGAATGATACTTGGGAGATATAAAAAACCTAATGTACCTCCTGTAATTATAAAAAATATGTGCACAATTTTTCTTAACATACACAGTACACCTCCTTATCCTGTAGTATTACCCTATTTATTGAATTCTAATCATAGAGATGGAAAATAATAAACATCCATAATAAATCATAGCATAGCAGTAATTCTTAAGTCAATTTAACAAAACATTAAATTTTATCACAGTAGATTTTGTTTGTCAATTTTTTGACGAAGTTTGTTAGAATGTGTAGTTTTTTTCTTGCCGGTCATTTTTTAATAAACCGATTCGTAAAGCATCATGGACTGTTTTTACGCCAAGTACTTCGATAGACGACGGATACGTCCAACCATCCAAGTTGTTTTCAGAACAAATAACTCGTTTAAATCCTAACTTAGCAGCTTCCTGAACACGCTGTTCTATACGAGAAACACGTCTTATTTCCCCAGTTAACCCTACTTCACCTATAAAAATGTCTTCCGGGTTTGTTGGCTGATCACGAAAACTGGATGCAATACTTATTGCAATGGCAAGGTCAATTGCCGGCTCATCTAACTTAACTCCTCCAGCAACTTTAATATACGCATCTTGATTTTGTAACATTAGTCCAACTCGTTTTTCTAGCACAGCCATTAGTAAAGGAACGCGATTAGAATCAACCCCTGTTGCCATTCTGCGAGGATTTCCAAAACTCGATGGCGAAATTAATGCTTGAATTTCAACGAGAACTGGTCGTGTTCCTTCCATAGATGCAACAACAGTTGAACCAGATGCTCCACGAGAACGCTCCTCTAAAAAGATTTCTGACGGGTTTAGGACTTCCTGTAAACCTAGCTCTTTCATCTCAAAAATACCCATCTCGTTAGTGCTACCAAAACGATTCTTCACACTTCGTAAAATGCGATACGTATGATGTCTTTCTCCTTCAAAATATAAAACGACATCTACCATATGTTCAAGCATTCTAGGACCAGCTATCGCTCCTTCTTTCGTTACATGTCCTACAATAAAGATTGGGATACCTTTTGTTTTTGCTAGTTTCATAAGTTCCATCGTACATTCCCTAACTTGAGAGACACTACCTGGAGCACTTGTAACTTCCTCTTTAAAGATTGTTTGAATGGAATCCACCACAACAAAAGAGGGATTTAATTCATCAATCTGATGTAAAATATTGTAAAGATTTGTTTCGGCAAGCACAAACAGTTCGTCCACATCGACTGCTAATCGATTAGCTCGTAATTTTGTTTGTTGCATTGATTCCTCTCCAGATACATATAGTACCGGTAAATTTTTTTCAGCAATTTGTGCAGAAGTTTGCAATAATAATGTCGATTTCCCAATTCCAGGATCTCCACCAATTAAGACAAGGGAACCAGGTACAATTCCTCCACCAAGAACGCGATTGAATTCTTTCATTTTCGTCTCTACCCGCTGTTCTTTTTCGTATTTAATTTCATTCATTTTAGTTGGTTTGCTCATTTTATTTGTAGGCGTTAACATGCCTGTCGATTTTTTAGGTTGTTTTACTTCTTCTACAAATGTATTCCAATTATTACAGTTCGTACACTTCCCCATCCATTTAAGTGATTCAAAACCACATTCCTGACACATATATACAGTTTTTCGCCTTGCCATATCTCCCAGCCTTTCTTCATCGGTTGTAAATTATTTGAAAAAGTCACTTTCTATGAAAAGTTCAAAGGCAAATATAATTTGCTATTTCAGTTGTGAAAAAAGCTAGCGATTAAATCACTAGCTTTTAACACGCTTACTATTCCTATGGTAAAACGATAAAGTCCCCTTTACTATTTAAACCAATTTTTACATCTTGCCCTTTGTGAATCGTTCCTTTTAACAATTCTTCAGACAATAAATCTTCAATGTTTTTCTGAATAGAGCGACGTAGTGGTCTCGCGCCATATTCAGGATCAAATCCCTCATCAGCAATTTTTTCAATTGCCCGGTCTGTAATAGTAAATTTGATTTCTTGTTCTTGCACACGTTTTTGCACTTGATCAATCATTAATTTAACAATATCTTTCATATGTTTCTTCTCTAATGAATGGAAGACAATTGTTTCATCGATACGGTTTAAAAATTCAGGTCTGAACGTCTTTTTCATTTCTTCCATTACTTTAGACTTCATGTCGCTATGCTCTTGACTCTCGTCACCCAAATTAAATCCTACATAGCGATTTCGCTTTAATTCACTAGCTCCAACATTAGAAGTCATAATTAAGACCGTATTTCTAAAGTCAACAAGTCTACCCTTTGAATCAGTTAAACGCCCATCTTCTAATACTTGTAGAAGGATATTGAATACCTCTGGATGAGCTTTTTCTATTTCATCAAGTAAGACGACAGAATATGGTTTACGACGCACCTTTTCGGTTAATTGTCCACCTTCTTCGTACCCTACATACCCAGGAGGAGAACCAACAAGACGTGATGTAGAATGTTTTTCCATATACTCAGACATATCGATACGAATCATTGCATCTTCATCTGCAAACATGACTTCGGCAAGTGCCCTTGCTAGTTCTGTTTTTCCAACACCAGTTGGCCCAAGGAAAATGAAGGATCCGATCGGTCTTTTTGGATCTTTTAGTCCGGCACGTGCTCTACGGATTGCTTTCGATACAGCATTTACTGCTTCACTTTGACCGATAATCCTGTTATGAAGCGTTTCTTCCATATTTAATAATCGATCACTTTCATCTTTCGTTAATTTAACTACAGGTACTCCGGTCCATGAAGAAACAACAATTGCTATATCCTCTTCCGTTACTTCTAAATTTTCTTTTCCTTGTTGTTCTTTCCACTCGTTCTTAGTAACTTCAACTTTTTCACGAATTTTTTGCTCTTTATCACGCAATGCCGCTGCTTTTTCAAATTCCTGACTTAGTACAGCAGAATCTTTTTCTTTGCGAATTTCGTCAAGCTCTGTCTCTAATTCCTTTAAGTTCGGTGGAATTGTGTAAGATTTTAAACGTACTCGAGAGCCGGCTTCATCAATTAAATCAATTGCTTTATCTGGAAGGAATCGATCTGTAATATAGCGGTTTGACAATTCAGCTGCTGCTTCAATAGCTTCATCTGTTATCGTTACACGGTGATGTGCCTCATACCGATCTCTTAAGCCGAACAATATTTGCGCTGTTTCTTCAATCGTTGGCTCATCCACTTGTATTGGTTGAAATCTTCTTTCTAAAGCAGCATCTTTTTCAATGTATTTTCTATATTCATCCAATGTCGTCGCACCAACACATTGGAGTTCTCCTCGTGATAGAGATGGCTTTAAAATATTAGAAGCATCGATGGCGCCTTCTGCTCCACCAGCCCCAATTAGTGTATGTAGTTCATCGATAAACAAAATAACATTTCCTGCATTACGAATCTCATCCATTACCTTTTTTAGACGGTCTTCAAATTCCCCGCGATATTTTGTTCCCGCTACAACAGTACCCATATCTAAAGTCATAACTCGTTTATCGCGTAGTGTCTCTGGAACTTCATTATTAACAATTTGATGTGCGAGTCCTTCAACTACAGCCGTCTTTCCAACACCCGGTTCGCCAATTAAAACAGGATTATTTTTCGTTCTTCTACTTAAAATTTGAATGATCCGTTCTATTTCTTCATCTCTTCCTATGACTGGATCAACTTTTCCTTCTTTTGCATTTGCAGTTAAATCTCTAGCAAGTGAATCTAAAGTTGGGGTATTAACATTCGTTGATTGCCCTCTACTTTGCTGACCAGATTGTGATTCATTACTTCCTAAAAGCTGTAAAACTTGCTGTCTTGCCTTGTTTAAACTTACATCTAAATTATGTAGTACTCTGGCGGCGACACCTTCACCTTCCCTAATAAGTCCAAGTAAAATATGTTCTGTACCAACATAGGAGTGACCAAGCTTTCTAGCTTCATCTTGAGACAACTCAACTACTTTTTTTGCACGTGGAGTGTAATGGATTGATTTCATCGGTTGATTACCTTTACCAATTAATTTCTCCACTTCAGATTGAATTTTTCTTACTTCAAGACCAAGTTCTTTTAATGCCTTTGCTGCAATTCCATCCCCTTCACGGATAAGACCAAGTAAAATATGTTCAGTTCCAATATTGTGATGGCCTAATCGAATTGCTTCTTCTTGCGATAATGCCAATACTTTTTGAGCCCTTTCAGTGAACCTTCCAAACATCATAAACTATCCCTCCCACTATTGTTCCAACATTAACCTCTCTCGTATTAACGTTGCTCGTAACACATCTCTTTCATTCGAGGTTAAAACTTTTCTAGCATAATGTTGCAAAAATCCCGGCTGAGTTAAGACCATCAACTCATTTAAAATACTATGAGAAACATTTTTTATTATCCCTAAATCTATACCAAGTCTTACATTCGATAATCGTGTTGCAGCCTCTTTTGATTCAATAATTCTAGAATGCCTTAGGATCCCATAAGACCGAAAGATTTGATCCTCCATTCTAGTTTGTGATTTCTGTAACAGCTGCAATCTTGCTTCTCTTTCCTGTTCAACAAGCTTTACGATAATACTTTGTAAGTCAGCTACAATATCTTTTTCAGATTTACCTAATGTAATCTGATTTGAAATTTGGAAAATGTTTCCAATCGCCTCGCTACCTTCCCCGTAGATACCTCTTACCACGAAACCAAATTGATTTATTGCAGGTATCATTTGATTGATCTTTTTCGTGATAACGAGTGCCGGTAAATGAATCATAACGGATGCTCTTATACCAGTTCCAACATTCGTCGGACAAGTTGTTAAATAACCTTTTTCTTCGTCATAAGCATAATCTACCTGTTCTTCAAACCAATCATCAAGTAGCAATGCTTCTTCTAATGCGGTCGCTAACTGAAAACCCGGAAAATACAACTGCATACGGATATGGTCTTCTTCATTAATCATTACCGATACTTGTTCATTTTCAGAAACGAGCGCAGCAGCAGCACGGGCTTTAGCTAAATACGGGCTAATTAAATGTTTTTCAACTAAAACCCTTTTTTCAATATGAGAAAGATCGCTTATTTCTATAAGTTCAAAGTTACCGTAATTTCTAAAAGACGATTGATGATAATTCTCTTTGAAAAAGTTATTTACATGCAGCAAATCTTTTTCATCAGCAATTATTGGAAAAACTTCATCTTGAAAATTTCTAGCTAATCGAATACGAGTACTTAATACAATTTCATTTTCAGGACCACCTTCTCGCATCCATGGGCTAATAGCTTCATTCATAAATTGCTCAAGACTCATGAATGATCCCCTTCTTTCTCTTGCTCAAGTTTTTTAATCTCATCCCTCACGACTGCCGCCTGCTCGAATTCTTCTTGTTCAATCAACTGGTTAAGTTTTTCTCGGAGTACTTCAAGTTCTTTTTTAACATGCAGATGTACACCTTTACGTTTTGGAATTTTCCCTATATGCTTTGTATTACCACTATGAACTCTTCTAAAAATTGAGTCAAGTTTTACTTTAAATGTTTGATAACAGTTAGCACATCCGAATTTTCCAATTCGTTGAAAGTCATTGAATGTAATATTACATTTTGGACATTGCAACTCTTCAACTTCTTTAAATATTTGCTCATTGGGTAATTCAACTTGTGAGGAACCAAAATTAAATAACCCCGTTAATAAATCTTGGAGAGAATATGTTTCTTCGGATTGATTGATATACCCTTTTTTCATGGCACATATTTCACAGACTTTTATTTCCGCTTTTTGCCCATTTATTACTTGTGAAAAATAAAGCGTTGCGGGGCGTTTATTACACTCACTACATTTCATACAAGGCTTCCCCCTCGCTATTTATTTATATATTTAAGTGTCGTTAAAATCGCTGTTAATATCCTTGCCCTTAATTCGTCTCTTTCAGGAAGTGCGATAGCTAAAGTATCTCTTTCAATAGCGCTTATTATTAATTTCTCCTCACGATGTGTAATAACCTTTTTTTCAGCTAGTCTTTCTATAACGTCTCTTGCCGCTTGCTCTGATACTTTAGGATTTATCATATTAATAATATCATCAATGAGTTCAAAATCATTTTGATGCTCAATTCGAATAATACGAATATACCCCCCACCACCCCGCTTACTTTCCGTTAAATACCCTCGTTCTATCGTGAATCGAGTATTTATAACATAATTAATTTGTGATGGCACGCATTGGAACTGGTCAGCAATTTCACTGCGTTTAATTTCAACCATTTTCTTATCATTAGAATGGAGTATTTGTTTTAAATACTGCTCTATAATATCGGAAATACTCATTACTTACACTCCTTCCCTTGTTCAGACATCATTAAGCGTATTATTTTTAAAAATGTATCCATTTTTTTATATGACTTTGACTATATTTGACTATATATATTATACGATAATTATTTCTAGAATTAAAGGTTTTTCTTTCACTATCTTTGACAAATAGAGATAATATAAACATTAGTAATCGATTTAATTTAGTTTAGTTTTAAATGAGTGTGGGTTATTTGTGGATTTATTTTTAAAAATATAGATTTGTCGAATTTTATAACTATATGTAACCGCTGATTACGACAAAAATTTTAGAAAACTAGGCATTCGCCAAGCCTTTACGGCGAATGCAGTTAAGAAAGGATTTATGCTTTCTTAACTGCATAAATAAAAAAGCAGCTTATCTACTAAATGTAAATAAGCTGCTTTTACTTGCCTGGCGGCGTCCTACTCTTGCGGAGGCAAAGCCTC
>NZ_JBPPZG010000081.1:0-15923 GCF_051918545.1 Pseudogracilibacillus amylolyticus (SeqCode)
ACATTAACAGATATCATTGATGCACTTAGACGTCCAGGCCGAGATTTACGAGATGATTTTCCACAACCGATTTTAAAACAGAAAGTGTTATCATTAGAAGATTTAGAACAAGGTATGGAGATGGAAGGAACAGTCAGGAATGTTGTAGATTTCGGAGCATTTGTAGATATTGGAGTTGGTCAAGATGGACTTGTCCATATTTCCAAATTATCGACTAGATTTGTGAAGCATCCAATGGATGTAGTATCTGTTGGAGATGTCGTTACTGTTTGGGTAGACGATGTTGATGTGAATCGTAGTAGAATTGCACTGACAATGGTTAAATAAGAAAAATTGTTTCGCAAAAGAGTTTACAATTTAAGAGGAGAAAAACCTCATTTTCAGTTTAAACACTGTCTGCTAGCTGAAACGCTGGCAAACAGTGTTTAATTATTACATTCCATTTAAATCAAATTAACCCCATAACCGTACGCGATATATTAATTGAGTGATGATAAACTTGAAATAGTTGGTTGACCGTATCTAAATAAACAGCACTAATTTCTGGATTATATTCTTGATTATTAATTAAACTATTAAAGTGTTCAAATTTAATATCTTTCTCAAACTGATTTATCTCTGACTGTAGCTGAATATTTTTTCTTGCTAACTTTAGATCATTTTTTTTAAAAGCATTAACTGAATTAGAATATGTCTCTTCAATATAACCAAGAAGCTTAGTTAATTGTACTTGATCTTTTTCACTTAATTTGATATTTCTATGGTCTAATTGTTCTGCTTTATTTATAAATCGAACTACCATATCTCCGATGTGTTCAATATCATTTAGAACATTTAAAAGTTTAACTTCCATATTTGATTGCTTACTGGTTAGGTCTCGTTGTCCCAGCTTTAGTAGATATTGTTGAATTTCAATATAAGAAGCATCTATTAATTGCTCAACATTGTATATCGATTCACCATTTAAATTGCCAACAGTAAATTCTTTTAATTCACTGATCATATCTTTTTTGACCATGTCAGCTAAGCGATAAATTTCATGTTGACTGTTTGCTAAAGCTTCTTCCGGAACTTTTAAAAGTGCGTCATCTAAATTTACCTCAAATAGTATACTCTGTTCTTTTGGTGGAAAGATACGCTGAAATGCTTTAGCAATCAATGAAATAAATGGAAAGAACAAAATGACAATTCCTATATTGAATAGTGTATGAAAATGGGCAATTTGTCTTTCTGGACTTCCTGGTAACATTTGAATGGCATCAGTTAAAAGGAATAATAAAGGAAGAGTGACAATAACCCCCGTTGTCTTAAAGAAAAAATAAAAAAACGCTAACTTTTTTCCCTCTAAACGAGAGGCTAAACTAGAAATGACAACTGGAATAGTTGAACCAATATTTGCTCCTAATATTAAGGGTAAAACAGCAGGGAGTGTAAGTACATCAGAGGTAACAAATGCAATTCCTATAATAATTACAGCAGCACTACTATGCATTAGAGCTGTTAGTAACATTGCAATTATCGTAAACAATATAGGGTTTTCCGCTAAGTCAACGAGAAATTGTAATACACTTGCATTTTCGCTTAACGGTTCTACTGATGAAGTGATTAATCCAATTCCAAAGAAAATAAAACCAATACTTAATAAAATACTCCCTAAGTTTTTAAAAAAATTTTTTTTCAAGAACATTGAAAAAATTACACCAAGAAAAATAAAAATAGAAGCATATTGAGCAATGTCAAATGTTAATATTTGAACTGTAAATGTTGTACCAATAGCCGCCCCGAGTACGATTCCAAACGCTTGTGAAAGAGAGATTACAGCTTCCCCTACCAATCCCACAACCAAAATATTGGTTACAGTGCTGCTTTGGAGAAAAAATGTAACGGCAATACCACTTAATACGGCTTTAATTCTCGTGTTAGTAATAGAAGCAAGATATTCTCTCATTTTGGAAGCACCTATTTTTTGTAACACACCGCCTAAGATATTTGTTCCGTAAAGGAAGATACCTAACCCTCCAAGAAAACCTAAGATACTTACTAACATTGTAAATTTCCTCTCTACTTCTATTCTTTACTCTAAAACAATGGTTTAGGTCAATAATATATTTACATTTAATTAGGAAAAGCCTTAAAAATAAGCATAGGCAGAACGCCTTCAGATTAATATAACTTTGATGTGACAGAGATTCTTTCTTTTATTCTGCCAAGCTATTTATATAAACCCTTGCCGAGTTAACGAGATGGTCCCCTACTCTTTCTAAAAACCTACTTATAATAATCATTTTCAATTTACTTTCCGAAATATCTTTTTTATCATCAATTAAATTCGCGATATTTTTATACGTTTCTTTATTAAGATCATTTACATATTGATCATGAGAAACTACATCTTTAAGTGCTGAAATGTTATTATCACTGATCCCTTTAGCTAACCACTCCATCATATCTTTCTCTATGATAAGAAATTCCATTATTAACGGACGAAGCACGTTCACATCAACTACATTGCTAATAGTAATAATGTTAATGAGTTGGTCTCCAGCACGTTCAAGCTCACGTATAATTCGGTTCATAGAAAACAACCACTTAATTTCATCAGTATTTAATTGTTCTATTGAGAGGATCTCTAAAATATACTTTTCAATTCGTTTTTCATTTTTATCAATAACATCTTCCATTTGAAATATAGCATCTCTTTTATTTTCAGTTGGATTATTTAGGTAACAATCATATGAACTTGTCATATCGAGAAGAGAATTTATAATCTCTAATGTAAGTGATTTAATCTCTTTGCGTTTTTCCATGTAATATGTTTGGCGGATAAGCAATATATTCACCCCCTCCATGTAAGCGTTATCAATGAGCGAATAAACTTTAATGACCTCTAAAAATATATAAAAAGGTTTGTTTAATCTGAAGATGTTTACTTAAAACGTGAAAAATGATCAATTATTTAGTTAAGGGCTTTCCTATTGATTTTATAATTAGTATATTAACATCTTTTAGAAAATTTGTGAAGGTCTAAAATTAACTTTATTTTGGGAAATATTAAAATTAAACAAAAGATGAAGATTTAAAGAGAGGAATAGAACGTCAACCACCTATGCTGATTAAGTTTAAATTAGATGGAAAGGAACATACTTACGAAGCGAAAGCTCTTAAAAATCGTTTTATGGAAAACCCTTTCCTAAATATACTGGAAAAAATAAAAAGTTTAATGTAAACTTGTAGACAAATATTTTTTAATTTTTTATATATTCAGATCTAATAGGAGAGGGCGAAGTAAAGATGAATGGAGAAAAGAGACGATCTATTTTTAAACAGGCAAAATATTGGGTGGAGGAAGCAGGTTTTATTATAAGAAACAAAATTAATGATGACTTAAAAATTGACACAAAACTACACGAAGATGATCTCGTCACAGAAGTTGATAGAGAAATTGAAAAATATTTTGTGGAAAAAATAAAAGAAAAGTATCCTGATCACCTGATATTAGGAGAAGAAGGTTATGGAGATAATGTAACGTCAATGAAAGGAACTATATGGATTGTTGATCCGATAGATGGTACTAAAAATTTCGTTCATCAGAAGAAAAACTTTGCAATTTCTGTCGGAATTTATCAGGACGGAATAGGTGAAGTAGGCTTAATATATGATGTAATGGCAGATGTGCTATACAGTGCAATTCGAGAAGAAGGTGCCTATAGAAATGGTGAAAAAATTAACAAGTTAAAGAGAGACACTAAATTAGGGGAAGCAATCTTCTCATTTAAACACGAACTTCTTTGTAAGAGTGAAGAATTTAACGCACAAGTAATTGAAGACTTAGTAACTACTATCCGTGGTGTGAGATATGGAGGAACTGCATCTCTAGAAATTGCTCAAGTTGTAGCAGGCACTTCAGATGCTTATATATCGCAAAAATTGTCTCCATGGGATATTGCTGCTGGGATCATAATATTAACGGAGGTTGGAGGAGTAGCTTTTAGAAGTGATGGAGAGGCTATGAATATACTGGAAACAGGAACGGTTGTTGTCTGTAATAAGGTGTTAAAAGAAAGAATTTTAGATAGCTTACAGGGATGGCATGAAAATAAGAGTTTAGTACATGACTAACAATTTTTCAAAAAATTCACCCTTGACTTTCAATTCTGAACGTATTATAATGACTCCAAGCAAGTTAAGCGATTAACTAAAATAGAGTGAAAGAGGTGAAAATAATATTTATATGCTTACAGAATCAACTAGTCAAATTGTAGGGATTAACTGGTTATTGCTTAAAAATAAACTTTTAAAATGATTAAACCCCTTCTATGATTCGGGTAATCGCTTAACTCAAAATACTTAATTAATTGAGTTTAAAATGGTAGGTGGGATGGCCACGTATGAAGAATAAATTAATTGTTTCAGATTTAGATGGAACATTACTAAATAATAATCATGAAATTAGCAAAAAAAATCAGGAATGGGTTCAAAAGTTTAGATCAGCTGGAGGGTTATTCACATTTGCGACTGGCCGAATGGAAAATTCTGCATTACCTTACGCTGAATTACTAGGAGTAGATATTCCTATCATATCTTACAATGGGGCAAGGATATATTGTCCAACTACAAGAAAAATACTCTATGATAAAAACTTAATTGTTCCTTCCGAAATTTGGGATATTATTAACAGCACAAATGAGGAAAAAGGAGTATTTCTATACTCGGAAGGTAAACCTTTTGTCCTCGAAAGAAATCAAATAGTAAAAGAGTTTGAAAATAAAGAAAAGATTCAATGCATTCTGCACAAAGGTGATAGTCTAACTGACAAACCGCTTACGAAAATATTAATAATCATGAATGACACTTCAGAATTATACAGATTAAGTGAAGGAATAGAAAATAATGGTTTTAATTGTGAAATTGTATTTTCTGAAATTAATTACTTAGAAATATTACCGGCAGGTGTTTCTAAAGGTAAGGGCTTAACCAAATTAATTAACTTTTTAGAGATAGAAACACCTATTCATACGATTGCTATAGGTGATAATCTTAATGATATTTCTTTACTGAAAGCAGCTGATCAAGGTATTGCCGTAGGAAATGCACGAGATGAATTGAAAGCGATTGCAGATATAGTATTAACACAAAGTAATGAGGAAAATGCAGTAGCAACTGTGATTCAAAGCTATGAAGATAAAATACTGAAGATCTAATGGTTTTATGAAAGAGGAGTGAACAAATTGATTGGTGTTTCTATTCAAAACCTTGCATTTAGAGAAAATAATAAGGAACTTCTTGCGCAACATGATTGCTTCGAAGAATATATTTTATCATTAAAATCAAAGGGAGTTGATTCGATTGAAATCAGAAAACTCCCTAGAAAAATAAGCGAGGAAGATTTTGATCTAATTAACGCATCTATTGAGAAAATATGGCTTGCTGGCATGCAAATAACCATTCATGGAGACTTAACTGGTGAGAAATCAGGTGATACATTTTTAGAGATATATCCTTCAATGGAATATATTCTAAAGAACTTCCAGAAATATCAGAATAAAATTGTAATGACTTTACATGCATTGCAAGAACCTAGTAAATCTACTCAAAAAAGTCAAGATGAACTAAAAGAAGAAACAATATCTATGTTGGAAAAGTGGGTAAAATTAGTGGAAGAGGAAAACATACCAGTATATTTTGCTCTTGAAAACAATCGTAGTAAAGATAAATCAATCGACCCAGGGAACTCTTGTAAAGTAGTAATTGAAATGGTTCAAAGGGTAAATAGTAAGCATTTGGGAGTTTGTTGGGATATGGGCCATCTCTTTTCAAATCTTAATGAAGAAAGAGAATTAAGTATGACGATGGGAGAACTACCTTCTGAAGATTTTTTGAAAAGAGTAATTCATACACACATACACGCTCTTAATGACGACGGGAGAACGCACTTTCCATTAACCGAGGAATTTAAGTTGCCGATTGATGTGTACGTTAAAGCTCTACAAGAACAAAATTATAATGGTGTATACAATCTTGAACTTAGCTTTGATCGGTTTGCGAAAGAAGCTCCAGTCGCAGAACAAGTATTTACTTCTATTAATAGGTTAAAAGAATTGCAAACGGTTGATGTTTAGAAATTAGGAGGGATATAAATGAGTTTTGATGTAAAGATTCCTGAATCTAAATTAATTGTAGATCAAGACAACATTTATGAACTGCCAAGAAGATTTAGGTCAATTACAGATTATATAAACGATTCAAATTTAGATAATGTTGACATAACAGGATTGTTCGAACTAAATATTTCAGGCAGCGGAGTCTTTTCTCAAAAAGGGCTGCAAAAGATGAAAGAAGAAATTAACCATCCATCGATTACTATAGTGGATACAAGAAATGAATCACATGGATATGTTAATGGGATGGCTATTAGCTGGTATGGAAAGAACAACTATGTTAATAAGAGTTTAACACCTGAGGAAGTAATGGCTATAGAAAGAAAAAACCTTGATAGTTTAAAAGGAAAAGAAACCATTGAATTTGAAGAATGGAAGGGTAAATCCATCCCGATGCAAGAGCCAGTTAAACCACAGACAGTTCAAACAGAAGAACAAATGGTTAAAAAAGAAGGACTTGGGTACCTACGTTTGTTTGTAACAGACCACAATAAGCCTTCCGACGAACAAATTGATCGCTTTGTCAATTTTGTGAGAGCGCTACCAAAAGGAGAATGGTTACATTTCCATTGTCGAGGTGGAGTGGGAAGAACCACAACGTTTATGATTTTTTATGATATGTTAAATAACGCTTCAAAAGTTAGTTGTGAAGATATCATTAAACGTCAACACTTAATTGGTGGAAGAGATATGTATAATCTGTCAAAAGGAACATATAAACATGAGGCTGCAGTTGAAAGATTAGAATTAATAGAAAAGTTTTATGATTATTGTTTGATAAATCACAAATCCAAATATTTTACCAGCTGGTCTGATTGGACAGAACAAAATAAATAAATTATATGGAGGCTTAAAATGAAGAATGCTAGAAAATTGTTGTTGTTCATATTGACGATTGGATTTTTGGTGCTTGTGGCTTGTAGTGCTGAAGCTGAGGAAACAAAGAATGACTCTAGTAATACATTTAGTGAAGAAGATTTTAACAAGTCAGTTGATGAGCTATATGAAAAAGCAAAAGAGGAAGGCAAAGTAGTAGTCTATGCTAAAGGTAGTAAATTTAAGGACGTAAAGAATTCCTTTGAAGCAGAGTATCCTGGAATCACGGTAGAACCGTACAAGATTGAAAAAATGGAAATTAGAGAAAAAATGGTTAGAGAACAAGATTCGGGAGTTTTTAATGCGGATGTTATCCATACAGATGTTGAAAAAGACCTTGTTGAAAAGGGCTATCTTTATCCGTTCAAACCAAAAGACATTATGGAAAAATTCGCTGACGGTTATAAGGATGCAGAGTTTCCAACTCATTATTTAACTGTAAGCCCGATCATTTATAATACAGAGGTATATGATGAACCTCCTGTAGATAATTGGTGGGATTTAACAGAGCCAGAATGGAAAGGTAAGGTTTTACTTAATGATCCTGTCTCCAATGCGACGTATTCCGAACTTATGGTTACAATCATTCAAGATGCCGACGAAATGGCAGAAGCATATAAAGAAAAATATGGTAAAGAGATTGAACTAACTGAAGAAAATGCGGGATATGAATTTATTGCTCGTTTTATTGAAAATGACCCCGTTTTAATGTCTTCCGGAGAAGATATTATTGATAGCGTTAGTCAAAAAGGTCAAACAGATCCCCCTATTGGATTTGCATCTTCAAGTAAGCTTAGGCATATTGAGCAATCAGGATTACCAATCGAAGCGAGCTTTGACATGAAACCAAGAATATCGGTTAAATCTTCTAGTGTGCTTTATATTGCAAATAATGCTCCTCATCCAAACGCTGCCATGCTATTAGCACGATGGGCAATGGGAGAAGAGGACGGGAAAGCAGAAGGGTTGAAACCATTTAATTTGTATGGTGCGTGGGTTCCTAGGACTGATGTTGACAACCCTAACCCATTCCCAGTTGACGAGATTGTAGCATGGGAGGCAGATGAACAATTTTATAATGAAAATTTTCCGAAATTCAGGAATTTTTGGATATCAAAGATAGATTAGTTGTGTATTTCAATTGATAAGAGAATGCGAGTTCACTCTGCATTCTCTATCCTAAAACAAAACAATTTACTTGAAATGGAGTGTGATAATTAATGAGTACTAATAGTAGAACAGTTGGCTCTTCGAAATTTAATAAAGCTAGATTAGCTAATATGACAAAATCATTCTTGTCAAACCCTATTTACTTAATTAGTATAATAGCCATAATTTTCTTGATTTACACGATTGTAATTCCTTTGTGGCAAATGCTTTCAAGTACACTTATATGGGAAGAGGGGGATATCCTATTTAATGCGGATGCAGAACCCGGAAAGCTCACTCTTCAACATTGGCTAAACATTTTAACGGGTGAAACAAGCAAAAATATTTTTTATAAGCCAATATTTCGCTCCTTAAGTATAGGTGTAGCTGTATCTTTTATTGCTATGATCATGGGTGTAACATTGGCCTGGCTAGTAACACGTTCAGACATACCTTATAAAAAAACGTTAGCCTTTTTAGCTGTCATCCCATACATGATCCCATCTTGGATGAAATCTATGGCGTGGATGGTAGTATTTAAAAATGATCGTATTGGTGGGGCTCCAGGTTTCATCCAATATATGTTTGGTATAAGTCCACCTGACTGGATATCATACGGCTTCTTGCCGATCGTTATTGTACTTGGCGGGATGCATTACTATGTATATTTCTTTTTACTAGCTTCGGCTGCTTTTAACTCTATTAATAGTAGTTTAGAAGAAACTGCTGATATACTCGGCGCGCCAAGAACGACTATATTAAGGAGAATTACGTTTCCATTAATATTACCGGCTATTTTATCCGGAGTTATCCTAGTATTTTCCAAGGCGATAGGTACTTTTGGACCGGCAGCTTTTCTTGGTCTACCTGTAAATTATTATGTTATTTCTACAATGCTATATAGTAGTATGAAAACTGGAATGGCAACTGAAGGGTATATGTTGAGTTTAACGATGATCGTTTTAGCAAGTTTAGTTATTTATATCAATCAAAAGGTAATAGGAAAAAGAAAAGGGTACGATACAGTAGGAGGAAAAGACGGAAGAAAAACCTTAATGAAATTAGGACGTTGGCGAATGCCGATTTTCGGTATAGTGGTTACATTCATGTTATCTGCAGCTGTCTTACCTTTAGCACTATTAATACTTCAGTCTTTCATGTTAAAAGATGGAGTCTATAGCTTAAGTAACTTTACGACTCATTTCTGGGTAGGGAAATCAAATCCAGATATTGCAATGGGTACGGTTGGAGTCTTAGTTAACGAATCAATTGGTTTAGCTTTAAAGAACTCGTTAACAATTTCCTTAATTGGTGCTGGTGTTGCTGCAATCATTGGTATCACCTTTGGTTATGTAGTTGCTAAAGGTAGAAACTCTGTAACGGGTAAAGTAGTGGAGCAACTTGCCTTTGCACCTTATTTAATTCCTGGAATTGCGTTGTCAGCAATTTATCTAACAATGTTTGCTAAACCGGGATTATTCATCCCATCCTTATATGGTACATTAACATTAATTATTTTAATCACTATAGTTAAAGATCTTCCTTTTGCAACTCGATCCGGGGTAAGTAATATGTTTCAGATAAGTGGTGAACTAGAAGAAGCTGCAAAGATCCAAGGAGCTTCATTCTTCAAAAGATTTATAAGAATCATGTTCCCTTTAACAAAACAAGGGTTACTAAGTGCATTTTTAATTGGATTTATAAGTGCTATGAAACAACTGGATTTAGTGCTTTTATTGGTAACACCAAAAACAGGTACTTTACCAACTTTAACTTTTGAATATGCAGAAACCGGCTATCCACAATTCGCAAACGCAATTATGTTAATCATCATTGCAATCACGATGGTTACTTATTATATAGCTGTTAAATGGGGTAAAGCAGATCTTACAAAAGGTATAGGAGGGTGATTTAATTATGAGTAGAATTGAACTTAAAAATATTAATAAATACTTTGGTAATAACCATGTGCTAAAAGATATTAATTTTGTAATTGAAGATGGAGACTTTATGACTTTATTAGGACCATCCGGTTGTGGAAAAACTACTACGTTAAGGGTTATAACCGGGTTAGAAAATCCTGAAGAAGGGATTGTCACTATTGGTGGAAAAGAAGTAGTTAATGGTCAAAATCGTTATTATGCTTCTCCAGCTAGTCGAAACTTGAATTTAGTATTTCAAAGTTATGCTTTATGGCCTCATATGACTGTATATGATAACGTTGCATTTGGTCTCACTATTAAAAAAGTTCCTAAAAAGGAAATTAGGGCAAGGGTTGAAGCAGCTCTAGATAAACTACAAATCTTACCTTATATTGATCGTTATCCATCTGAATTATCTGGTGGTCAGCAACAAAGAGTATCGATCGCAAGAGCTATTGTAACAGAACCTAAAATCCTATTATTAGATGAACCGCTTTCTAACTTAGATGCAAAGTTAAGATTGGAAATGAGAGCAGAACTAAAACGCTTGCATAGTGAATTAGATACTACCATTATTTATGTAACCCATGATCAAGTAGAGGCACTAACATTATCAACAAAGATAGCTGTATTTTTTGAGGGAGAACTGGCACAATTAGATAAACCTAGAAACATTTATCGTGAACCGGCTGACCTAAGAGTTGCAGATTTTGTAGGAAATCCACAAATTAACTTAATTGAGGGAATTGCTACTTATCGAGACGGTCATTTGGTCACGGAGTCAAGTCTTGGGAAATTAGCTATCCCTTTCAATCATGTTCACTCCGGCGATATAGTAATATCCGCTTATCCAGAGGATATACAAATTCATACCGAAAAGGTAGATGAAGCAGTAGGTTGTAAAGTTTATTCTGTATTACCTGCAGGATCTGAAACATTGGTGCAGTTGGCATTAAACGATAATACAATTATCCTTGCTAAATATATGGGGGAAAGAGACTTTATAATCGGAAGTGAAGTCTGGATTAGTTTTTCTTCCAATAAGCTAAATGTCTATGATAAAGAAACTGGCGTACTGCTCAGTAAAGAAGTGGAAAGTGAGGAAGCAAAGGTTTTACATGCTTAAATCTCTGACTAATACATGTTCACTTTATTATAGTACGTGTTCAAAAAGGAGGATAAAAAGGACCCGTCGGCTAAATGAGCTGACGTCCTGTCAGCAACGCCGACACTAGCACGTCCTGTGCGTCGAAAGTTCGAGGCGGCTTAGTTTCGAGCAGCGGAATGTATGCATTTAGATACATGAGCAGCGGAGAAGCAAGCCAACGAAGAAATTCGCAGTGTCATTTTTACCGGACTTTTTGAACATCCTCTTATAGAAATTAATAAAGGAGATTAAATAAGTGAGAAAGCAATTATATGAGCACCATGTTTATCAGACCCTTTTACTTGGTGCTCTAAATAAAATTCTCCATTAAAATTTAGTGAGGTGATGGATATTGAATAAATTAAGAATAGGCATTATTGGAGCAGGTAGGATAGGACAACTACATGCTAAAAATGTCTTAGATCTAGATATGTTTTCTTTAGAAGTGATTACTGATATAAACATCAATCATTTAATAGGAACGGAACTTGAAAAAAGAGTTCCAATAATAACAACAGACCCGGGCAACGTTCTAGATAATCCAGAGGTTGATGCTGTGTTTATCTGTTCGTCCACTGATACACATGCTGAATATATAAAGAAAGCAGCAAGAGCTGGAAAACATATATTTTGTGAAAAACCTATAAGTTTCAATCTCGAAGATACTAGAGAAGCATTAAGAGTTGTACAGGAAGCAGGTGTAAAGTTTCAGTCCGGTTTTAACAGAAGATTTGATAAAAACTTTCGAAAAGTTTATGAAAATGTTCGTAATGGTCAGATTGGGTCGCCGCAAATCATTAAGGTAAGCTCACGAGATCCTGAAATTCCATCAGAAGAATATATTAAAACTTCTGGCGGTATGTTTATGGATATGACTATCCATGACTTTGATATGATGAGATATTTATCGGGAAGTGAAGTTGTAGAGGTTTCGGTTAAAGCAGTAAACCTTGTTGATCCGATATTTGCAAAACACAAAGATGTCGATACAGCTATTATCACTCTTACCTTTGAAAATGGAGCGATAGGAGTTATTGATAACAGTAGACGTGCAGTTTATGGGTATGACCAACGGATCGAAGTTTTTGGAGATAAGGGAATGGTTGCTTCTGATAATATTAAAGAAACAAGCATTGAAATCTCTACCCGAGAAGTAACTATAATGGATAATCCTAAATATTTCTTCTTAGAAAGATATGAAGAAGCTTACTTGGAAGAGATTAAATATTTTGCAAATGCTATTTTGAAAAATCAGCCACTTGCATGTACGGGTGAAGATGGTTTTAAAGCAGAACTTTTGGCATATGCAGCGAACGTATCTTGGAAAGAAAAACGATCTGTAAATCTGTCAGAAATTATGTGTAAAGAACAGAAAATCAATACAACGATGGTAAAGTAGTGCATATGATTAAGCGCTTAACTAGAGGGAGGGGTATAATATGTCAAAATTACTCTTAAAGTCAACACAACCAGACAAAGAAGGAGCATTATTTAGAGTTACACCTGAGTCGGTACCTTGGCAATATGTCGGATTCGAAGTGTATACATTGCGAGAGGGAGAGCTACTTGAAAGAAATACAGGAAGCAATGAAATATGCCTTGTCTTACTGTCCGGGAAGGCTGATGTAAAAACAAGAGAAGAGTCATTTAATGAGCTTGGTAAAAGAATGAGTGTCTTTGAGAAAATTCCACCTTATTCAGTTTACATTCCTAATAATGACTATTATTCTGTAAAAGCTCTCACCAATATTGAAATAGCAATATGCTTAGCTCCTGGGAAAAATAATCATAGAGCTCGCCTGATCCCACCTGAAGATGTAATAGTTGAAGAGCGCGGATCAGGCAAAATGAGCCGAAAAGTTCATAATATACTACCTGAAGAAAAAGGGGCTGATAGCTTATTAGTAGTCGAGGTGTTTACCCCTGAAGGTAATACCTCCAGCTATCCACCTCATAAACATGATAAGGAAAATTTACCTTTTGAGTCCTATTTAGAAGAAACGTATTACCATAAATTAAATCCTAAAGAAGGTTTTGCATTTCAAAGAGTTTATAATGATGACCGTAGTTTGGATGAATCAATAACTATAGAAAATAATACAGTAGTGCTAGTTCCCGAAGGTTATCACCCGGTTTCCTGTATTCCAGGATATGAATCCTATTATTTAAATGTAATGGCTGGTCCAGAACGTACATGGAAGTTTCATAATGATCCAGATCATGAGTGGTTATTTAAATAAGATAACATAAGCCGAGAATTCATTTATAAATCCCATAACTTTTAAAAGATAGTTAACTTTTGGAATACCAGAGACAAAGAGAATAGTAAGTTAGTTCTATATAGAAAACTTGGAGGGAAATATGTGTATAATTTGGAATTCATTGCTAATCGACAATTCGATTTAATTGGCATAGGGAGATTATGTATTGATTTAAATGCTGATCAATTTAATAGGCCAATGGAAGAAACTTCTTCATTTACTAAGTATGTTGGAGGATCACCGGCTAATATTGCTATTGGATCAGCACGTCTTGGCCTGAAAAGTGGTTTTATCGGAAAAGTTTCAGATGATCAAATGGGACGTTATATTGTGCAATATCTTCGGAAAAATGATCTAGATACTTCCGGTATCGTATTTGATAATACAGGAGCGGTAACAGGGTTAGCCTTTACGGAAATTAAAAGTCCAGAAGAATGCAGTATCTTAATGTATCGTGACAATGTGGCTGATCTAAAGTTAGAAACGACCGAGGTCTCGGAAGATTATATTAAGCAATCTAAAACATTATTAATATCTGGAACTGCTCTTGCAGCAAGTCCTTCAAGAGAAGCTGTATTTTTAGCCCTAGAGTATGCACGAAAGCATAATGTTATTGTCGTTTTTGATCTTGATTACCGCCCATATACTTGGACATCCGATAAAGAAACAGCTGTTTATTATAACTTGGCTGCTGAAAAATGTGATGTCATTATCGGCACAAGAGAAGAATTTGATATGATGGAACAATTTGAAAAGGAAAAGAAAACAGATGAACAAACAGCTCAAAAATGGTTCGATTATCATGCGGAAATAATTGTTATCAAACATGGAGGTGATGGCTCCATCACTTATACAAAAGATGGCAATCGTTATAGAGGAGGTACGTTTAAAACAAATGTATTAAAAACATTTGGAGCAGGGGATTCCTATGCATCCGCATTTATTTATGGGTTGATGAATCAATGGGATATTCCAAAGTCAATGGAATTTGGAAGTGCTTCAGCGGCAATTGTCATTTCTAAACATAGTTGCTCAGAGGCAATGCCCACAAAAGAGGAAATCATGAAATTTATGGAAAATGCTGAATTAATAAAAGCATAACAACGAGGAGGAGCAATATGTTAGTAGATCTTAATCACGTTCTAAAGCATACGGTAAAAGCAAATTTTGCGGTCCCGGCATTTAATGTATTTGGCTATGAAGATGCAAAGGCAGTGATTGATGGGGCAGAAGAATTAAATGCCCCTGTAATACTAGCAACCAATAAAGTAGCGATTGCTCATATGCCGATACAAATTTTAGGAGAGTTACTAACGGGACTCGCTGAAAATGCAAAAGTCCCAGTTGTTGTTCATTTAGATCACGGGGGTGACTTCGATACAGTTGCCCAAGCGTTAAAAGCCGGTTATAGTTCCGTCATGTATGATGGTTCTCAACTATCTTTTGAAGAAAATATTAGAACAACAAAAGAAATAGTAAAAATGTCTCATTCATTCGGTGTCCCTGTAGAAGCGGAAATAGGTTCCGTCGGTTACACGGATCCCCGTTTAGGAATTAAGGGAGCTTTAACTGACCCTATCGAAGCAAAAGAATTTGCTGATCAGACAAATGTAGATGCCTTGGCTGTAGCTGTAGGAACTGTTCATAGAATGGAACAGCAAGCCGCACAAATCCAATTTGATTTAATCGACCAAATTCAATCATTAGTTAACGTCCCACTTGTTATGCACGGTTCTACAGGGATTACCGATGAAGATTTAGGGAAGATTGTTGAAACAAATTTTGGAAAGGTCAATATAGGCACAGCTCTCAGGATGGCGTTTGGAAATACATTAAGAAAAAATATCGAGAAAGATCCAAATATATACGACCGTATAGAATTGTTTCAAGACTCAATGGAAGCAGTAAAAGAAGAAGCGAAAAAGAAAATTAGATTACTTAATACTAGTAATTACAATCTAGTTGAATCAATTTCATAAATCAATATAGCGCTTCAAAACCGATCGATTTTATTTGAGCAAAAAGGCTTTCACTCCAGGTGGTCGCTTTCACCCTTAGGGCACAAGTGCAACATCTGTGAATGCTTTCCTTCGGTCGCATTCACAGTGTCTTCTTTGTCGGTACGGCTGATATGCCACCTCAGGCTATCGCCGTCTTGCGGTTTTATTCTAGAAGTAATCTATTATGGGAAGTTAACTTAGTAACAGTGAGTTAAAAAGCTAGAACAAAATATATAGAGTGACTAATTAAAAGGAAAAGTTATACCTAAATAAGTTGAATTTTAAGATAGTTAATTATATAGAGGGAGGAATAGTAATGGAACAAACAGCGGTTAAGACATTAAAAAACTATATAGGAGGAGAGTGGGTCGAGGCAAAAACAGATCAAACGGAACCAGTTTATAACCCAG
>NZ_JBPPZG010000082.1:0-15878 GCF_051918545.1 Pseudogracilibacillus amylolyticus (SeqCode)
TGTTACTTGGAAATCTTCCCCCACTCTCTTTGATCGATGGAGCGTTATTAAAATATGTCGGAATTCCAGTTGGTTTGACATGGTTTATGAGTCAGAAAACATTTGATGGCAAAAAGCCGTATAGCTTCCTCAAGTCTGTATTGACTTATTGGTTTCGGTCTAAAGTTACGTATGCAGGGAAACCCGTCAAACTACAACGCATGAAAGTGAATGAAAATATGACTGCTGTAAGGAGTGAAGTCCATGCGTTATCCGATTAAATATATTGAAAATAATCTTGTTTTCAACCATGATGGCGAATGTTTTGCGTATTATGAGCTGTTACCATATAACTATTCGTTCCTTTCACTAGACGAAAAGATACAAGTACATGACCATTTCCGTCAATTAATTGCACAAAATCAAGATGGTAAAATTCATGCTCTACAAATTAGTACGGCAAGCAGTATCCGATCGGTACAGGAGCGAAGTAAAGAGTTAGTGACAGGGCGATTACAAGATGTCGCTTATGAACGTATTGATGACCAAACGGAAGCCTTAGTTTCTATAATTGGGGAACATCAAGTAGACTATCGTTTCTTTATTGGTTTTAAACTGTTGCTGAATGAAGAAGAAGTCAGTATGAAATCAATGGGGAAAAACATCAAAAATTCACTTTCTTCATTTATCCGTGATGTAAACCATCACCTGATGGGAGATTTTGTTTCCATGCCTGATGAAGAAATTAGACGTTTCTCTAAAATGGAATCTTTATTACAAAACAAAATTTCCAGACGTTTTAAGGTACGGCCATTAGATAAAAATGACTTTGGATATTTGATTGAACATCTTCATGGACAAACAGGAATTGCTTATGACGAATATGACTATGCCCTCCCTCTAAAGAAATTAAAAAAGGAAACTTTAGTGAAGCGTTATGATCTGATTAAACCGACTCGTTGTTTGATCGAGGAAAATCAACGATATTTAAAAGTCGAACAGGAAGAACAGACGACTTATGTCGCTTATTTTACCATCAACTCGATTGTCGGTGATCTTGAATTTCCATCCGATGAAATTTTCTATTATCAACAACAACAATTTGATTTTCCGATTGATACGTCCATGAACGTGGAAATTGTAACGAACAAAAAAGCATTATCTACCGTTCGGAATAAGAAAAAAGAACTCAAAGATTTGGATAATCACGCCTGGGAATCCGATAACGAAACAGGAAGCAATGTCATTGATGCATTGGAACAAGTGAATGAATTAGAAGATGTGCTCGACCAAAGTAAAGAATCAATGTACAAGTTAAGCTATATCATTCGAGTATCTGCCCCTAACTTAGATGAACTCAAGCAGCGTTGTAATGAAGTCAAAGATTTTTATGATGATTTGAACGTAAAGCTTGTTCGTCCGTTTGGAGATATGATTGGTTTACACAGTGAATTTATCCCAGCCAGTAAGCGGTATATGAATGATTATATTCAGTATGTTACTTCTGATTTTTTAGCGGGACTTGGATTTGGAGCAACACAAATGCTGGGGGAAACGGAAGGAATTTATTTTGGCTACAATTTGGACACTGGAAGAAATGTGTATCTCAATCCTAGCTTAGCCAGTCAAGGGGTAAAAGGTTCCGTCACCAATGCGTTAGCTTCTGCATTCTTAGGTTCACTTGGTGGTGGGAAATCCTTTAGTAATAACCTTCTTGTCTATTATTCGGTATTATTTGGTGGTCAAGCCCTGATTGTTGATCCAAAGGCGGAACGGGGAAACTGGAAAGAAACATTACCTGAAATTGCCCATGAAATAAATATTGTTAACTTAACAAGTGAGGAAACCAACAAAGGACTACTCGACCCTTTTGTCATTATGAAAAAGAAAAAGGATTCGGAAAGTCTTGCGATTGATATTCTTACCTTCCTCACAGGTATATCAAGTCGAGATGGAGATAAATTCCCTGTATTACGACGAGCGATTCGAGCTGTAGGTCAACAGAAAGAACGTGGTTTACTTCTCGTGATTCATGAATTAAGAAGTGATCCCAATCCATTAGCTGGTTCTATTGCTGACCATATCGAAAGTTTTACTGATTATGACTTTGCGCACCTACTATTTTCGGATGGTACTGTGGAAAATTCGATTAGTTTAGAAAAACAATTAAATATGATTCAAGTCGCAGATTTAGTGTTACCAGACGCAGAAACAAGTTTTGAGGAATATACAACGATGGAATTATTAAGTGTCGCCGTGTTGATTGTCATTTCCACTTTTGCGTTAGACTTCATTCATTCCGACCGCAGTGTATTTAAAATCGTAGATTTAGATGAAGCTTGGTCCTTCCTGCAAGTCGCACAAGGAAAAACACTTTCTAATAAGCTTGTACGTGCAGGCCGTGCCATGAATGCAGGTGTCTACTTCGTTACCCAAAACGCCGATGATTTAACGGATGAAAAATTAAAGAATAATATCGGTGTGAAGTTTGCTTTCCGTTCCAGGGATATGACAGAAATAAAGAAAACCCTTCAGTTCTTTGGTGTGGAGGCGGAAGATGAATCGAATCAAAGACGATTACGAGAATTGGAAAACGGACAATGTTTAATTCAAGACTTATATGGCCGTGTCGGGATTATTCAAGTCCACCCTGTCTTTGAAGATTTATTTCATGCTTTTGATACTCGACCACCTGTAAAAGAGAAAGAAAGGCGGTGATTAAATTGAACAAACCAAAATTGAAAAAGATCGTTATGGCGGTGGTACTCATAGGTGCTACCGTTTTTTTATTGCTTCTTATACTTGGTACATTTGTTCAAGCGGCTGGATTAGTTGATGATACGGTATCTGAAGATAATTTATATTCCAAATATCCACTTGATCATTACCAGCTCGATTTTTATGTGGACACAGGTTGGGATTGGCTACCGTGGAATTGGAATGATGGAATCGGAAAACAAGTCATGTATGGGCTCTACACGATTACAAATTTTATCTGGATTATTAGCCTGTATTTGTCTAATGCAACAGGCTACTTAATCCAACAAGCCTATTCTCTCGATTTTATTTCACAAACGGCAAATGCCATTGGAAAGAATATGCAAACATTAGCTGGGATTACTGCAAGCGGTTTTAGTAGTTCGGGCTTTTATGTTGGTTTTTTGCTCATATTTATTTTAATAATCGGGATTTATGTGGCTTATACAGGCTTAATGAAACGGGAAACAACGAAAGCATTTCGAGCGATTCTAAACTTTTTAGTCTTGTTTATTTTGTCAGCTTCTTTTATCGCCTATGCACCAACGTATATTACTAAAATCAATGACTTTTCCGCTGATATTAGTCAAGCAAGTTTGGACTTAGGAACAAAAATTTTGATGCCAAATTCGAGTAGCCAAGGAAAAGATAGTGTCGATTTGATACGAAATAATCTCTTTTCCATTCAAGTGGAGCAGCCTTGGATGTTGTTGCAGTTTGATGATTCGGATAAAGAAATGATTGGTGAAGATCGTGTGGAAACTTTAGTTTCTATTAGTCCTGATGCAAATAACGGAAAAGATCGGGAAGATGCTGTCAAAACAGAAATTGAAGATCACGACAATAAAAGCTTAACGATTACGAAGACCACCACACGTTTAGGAATGGTCTTCTTTTTGTTTCTGTTTAATATCGGTATCTCCATTTTTGTTTTTCTCTTATCGGGAATTATGATCTTCTCGCAAATTCTGTTTATTATCTATGCGATGTTTCTGCCCATTAGTTTTTTACTTTCCATGATACCGACTTTTGAAAACATGGGAAAACAGGCGATTATGAAACTATTTAATGTGATTATGCTTCGTGCTGGAATTACATTAATTATTACAATTGCCTTTAGCATTTCATCCATGCTTTACAGCTTAACGACAAGTTATCCGTTTTTCTTGATTGCCTTTTTGCAGATCGTGACGTTTGCAGGCATTTACATGAAACTCGGTGACATTATGAGCATGTTTAAACTGCAAAGTAGTGACTCGCAACAAGTCGGACGTCAAGTCATGCGTCGTCCTTACCGAATGTTTAATCGTGGCAGCCGTCGATTACAGCGAACAATCGGACGCACCCTTGCAGGGGCAACAGCTGGAGCAACGGTCGGGGCAGTGGTTGGAAAATCAAAGCAAACAAAAGGTTCCTTCTCCCCTATTCGACCGTTACAGCGACTAACATCGACTGCAAAGAACAATAGAGAACGCTCAAATGATAATACAAAACCAACATCTTTGAGCCAGAAAGTAGGTCAAGTAACAGGAAGAATGCTTGGTGCAAAAAATCAGTTCCGTGCGAATATAGAGCACCGTAAAGAACAACTACATGATTTGCCTACTACTGCCCAATATGCGGTTATGCAAGGAAAAGAACAGCTTAGAAAACCTGCCCATGATTTTAAAGAAGGCATTCGGCAAGCAAATGAAAAGAGACAACGCGTACATGCAGAGCGCAAAGCAAAACATCGTCAAACGATTGCAGATAGACGACAAGCATTGGATAAAAAGCGTACCCCTTCTCGGGATTTTGCAATTCATGAACGGCCAATCACGCATAATGGTAATGAATTTTTACATGGGGGCAGATTAAAGAAACCAGCTATATGGATACCGTCAGATCCCAACAGCCTTCCCTGACTAAACTACATGCACGCCATAGAAAAAGGAAGCAAATCATTGATCGTCCCTCTAAACCTTTGAAACGTACAAATCAGAAACAAATCAGTAAGCGTCCAATCCATGCAGCTAGGAGGAAACGCTGATGAAAGTTATGAGATTAAAGATCATGTTAATTGCTGGGGGGATAGGTTTTCTTGCCTTGTTTGGTCTGTTAGCATTTGTAGCTATCTTTATATCAAATGAAGAACATTCGTCAGATGGTGGTGATTTCATTGGTGGCATAGGTGGTATATCGGTATCGGCGGATGTGTTAAAACATCAACCAATGGTAGAAAAATACGCAAAAGAATATGGAATTAGTGAGTATGTTTCCACTCTACTTGCCATTATTGAAGTGGAAAGCGGCGGTAGATTACTAGACGTGATGCAATCGAGTGAATCGTTAGGATTACCACCTAATACATTGGATACCGAAGCATCCATTCAACAAGGAACAAAATATTTTGCGGATTTATTACGCTCCGCCGAACGAAGTGGTGTCGATGGAAATACAGTCATTCAGGCCTATAACTATGGTGGTGCTTTTATTTATTATGTTGCGCGAAGAGGAAAAGCATATAACTTTGAACTAGCTGAAAACTTTGCAAGGGAACGGTCAGGCGGCAGCAAAGTCACTTACACGAATCCGATAGCCGTAAAGAAAAACGGCGGTTGGCGTTACCGTTATGGCAATATGTTTTATGTCGATTTAGTAAGTCAATATTTTATTTCGCCTCAATTTGATGATGAAATGGTTCAAGTTGTAATGAATGAAGCTTTAAAGTATGAAGGGTTCCCTTATGTTTTTGGAGGAGATCACCCAAACACCTCGTTTGATTGTAGTGGATTGACGCAATGGAGTTATCGAAAAGCAGGGATTAATTTGCCCCGAACAGCACAGCAACAGTATGACGTGACCGAGCATATATCTTTATCTGAAGCAAAACCTGGGGATTTAGTGTTTTTTCACTCCACATATAACTCAGGAACCTATGTCACACATGTTGGTATCTTTGTTGGGAACAATCAAATGTATAATGCCGGCGATCCAATTGGTTATGCAGATTTAACTACTGCTTACTGGCAAAAGCACCTAATTGGGGCTGGACGTATTAAATAATAGAAAGGGTTGGAACAGATGAAAGGCTTTATTAAGAAAAAAGAAAAACAAACACTAGAAACGAAATCTAAAATACCGAAGGTTCGGACTGTTGGTCCACGTAAAAAATCAGTTCTTGTTTTATGGATACTACTCATTGGTAGCCTTGCGTTTGGGATCTATAAAAACTTTACAGCAATTGATCAACATACCGTTCATGAAAGAGAAATCATTGAAACCAAGATCATGGATATGAATGCGATTGAGAGCTTTACGAAAAACTTTGTGAAAGATTACTACACATGGCAAAATGAAAAAGATTCGATTGAACAACGGACAGAAAAAATCAGTAACTACTTGACGGAGGATTTACGAGCACTAAATACCGATACCGTTAGAGCAGATATTCCTACTAGTTCCAGTGTGATTGGTATTGATATCTGGTCAGTGACACCAGAAGATGATACCTATGCGGTTGTTTATTCGGTAGATCAAAAGATTACAGAAGATAAGAATAGTACATCGATTCGTTCCACATATCGAATCTTGCTTCATCAAGATAATGAAGGGAACTTAGTAATTACCCAAAATCCTACCTTATGGAGCATACCGAATAAATCAGATTATGAGCCACAACAACCTGAAAGTAACGGAACAGTCGATTCCAATACTGTTCAAGAAGTGACAGAGTTTTTGGAGACATTCTTTACGTTTTATCCGACTGCAACTGATAAAGAACTTGCTTATTATGTGAAAAATAATGCCTTACCACCGATTAGTAAAGACTATCTATTTTCAGATCTAGTTCATCAAGTATTTCAGACAGTAGATCATCAACTAAAAGTATGGGTCACTGTTAAATATATTGACGAAGCAACGAAATTTACACAGTTTTCACAATATATACTCACGTTAGAAAAAGATACAAATTGGATGATTGTAGAATAAAAATATCTTATCTAAAACACCACGACTTGTTCTTACCGACTGATCAATTCGTGGTGTTTAATAATGATTTAGTAGATCAATAAATATATTACTTCATTAAAATTCATGTATTAATTGTCAAGTCTTTAAGTGACTTACATTATACCTTTATTTTCATCTTCTTCAACAATAGAAAAAACTTCATTCATATCTTCAATATCGAGTGCCTGAACAATTTTTTCTAAATCTTCAAACTAAATTTGCTGCCTTTTTCCATTTGCAAGTTCGCTTAATACAGCTAGGCGAATGCCTGTATTAACATGGAGTTGAGTAAATGAGGTGTAAGGATCAGATAATAATTGATTAAGTTGTAACTTAACTAGCATCTTGCAATTCATCTCGAGAAAATGTTCTTTCATTATTTTTATATAAAAATTTTAACAAGAGAAATTCCTTCCTTAATAACGTAACTTCCGTGTCTTCTAAAGTTATAGTATAATCCTCCTGAGAAAATTTCATTGTTTTTCTCTCCCGCATAAAAACGCACTCTCCAAATTCTTTAACTTTAAATTTTTTGGGTATTTGGATTTTAGTGTGGAAAACTCATTTTACCTAATAAATGTTCACATAGCATTAATTCTAATTATCGTGTAGAAGAACATAACAGTCCAAAGGGTGATTCTATTAATAAATAATTTGGCAACAGTTTTTAGGGCCTATTTAATTAATTTTTTTCAAAATTAGGCTTTAACTTAAACTGGAACTTATCTAGTTAAGGTTTATTATAAGTTATCAAGCACTAGAAGAGTGAGCTGGTATCCAACCTCTTATCAGTGCACCACCTTCTGAATGGTTATCTGCGACAAGGTCACCCCCGTGTCGTCTAACAATCCTTCTTGAAATAGTCAACCCTAACCCGGCCCCTCCGGTTGAACGGTTTCGCGATGCTTCACCACGATATAGTGGGTCAAAAACACGATGAATCACTTCTGAAGAAAAACCTTTCCCCGTATCTTGAACAGTAAAGACCACTCTGTTACCATCCTTATAGCATTGTATGAAAATTTTACCAGCGTGTGGTGTATGTCTGACAGCATTATCCAATAAATTATTTATGGCACGCTCTAATAAATACGAATCGCCCATGATCATACAATCATCTTCGAAATAGTTTGCGATAATAGAGATGTTGTTTTGCTTTGCTAGTGGATTAAGGCTGTCAATCGATTTCTTTAATAAAATAGGAAGATTAACCGTGTTTTTCTTGAGATCCATCTCCAAATATTCCGCCTTTGTAAATGTAAAAAGATCCTCTACAAGACGGGCCAATTGTGATGACTTTTCCTTACAAACGGACAGATACCTTGCTTGTTTATCTGGAGAGTCAGCAATTCCTTCCTCTAGACCATCCAAATAACCTCGTAAGGCGAATAATGGTGTCCGTAAATCGTGGGCGACTGCAGCAATGATAAATCGGCGTTCTTCCTCCAATTCCACTTGTTTTTGCATGGATTCCTGGAGACCTTCTGTCATTATTTGAATTCCGCCATATACTTCCGTAATTTCTTTGATCGGGGACTCAGGTAATTGGACGTCCAAATCTCCTTCCGCGACTTGTCGGACTGCCAAGCTCATTTTCTCAAGTGGGTTGAGAATAAACCTTCTCATGACATAACCGATGATAAAAAAAGCTAACAATAATCCTGTAAATGCTACAATCATCTGAACCCCTCTTGAATTTGGCTGAAAAATCATTACTCTTCCAACTATGCGACCATCTTTCATAATTGAAAACTGTTCTGCTCGCGTAAATGAGCGAACTTTCTTAGGGGAAAATTGGAAAATCTCTTGATTTGATTCGGTTAAAATTTTTACACCCATATCCTCTGCTTGTAACTTTCCTCTTAAATTTTCTTGCCATTGGGGGTCAGACCATTTTTCTGTATTTGTTTCAATGAGGTGGCTCATTTTATTTAAATCTTCCTTCTCAGCTTCATTCGTATCGAAACTAAGTGATTTTGTTGTTAATAAGTGGGCCGTTACGTAAAATACCCATGGCAACATCAAGATTAAAAGCAAACTAAATATAGATAATGTACGAATACGAATTGATCTCATTTTATTCTCCTTTAAAACGGTAACCTATACCCCAAACATTAAATATATATTTTGGTTTGTTTGGATCGTACTCAACTTTCTCACGTAGGCGGCTAATATGGACACGGACAGTATGTTTATCGCCAATTCCATCCCAAAATTTATCAAGTAATTGATCATAAGTAAAAACAATTTGCGGATGCTCGGCAAACAGTCGCAATAATTCATATTCTTTTGGTGTAAGTGAGATATATTTTCCCTCTACAAATACTTCTCTTGTGGATAAATCCAAAGTGAGACCACCGTAATCCAAGATTTTCCCGCTAAATCCCTTCTGGGAACTAGAGCGTCGCAATACAGCTTTCACTCGGGCAATAACCTCACCCGGAGATGCGGTTTTAACTATATAATCATCCCCCCCAATTGCCAACCCACGAATTTTATCTACATCATCACTGAGAGCGCTCAGGAAGAGGATAGGAATGTTACTCTCCTCCCGTACCTGCCGGCAGAACTCGAAACCATTTAGTCCCGGCATCATGATGTCAAGAATGATGCAATCAATTGTAACCTGCTTAAGTACGGACAGTGCTTGATCGCCGTTATAAGCAGTTTTTACATAGAAACCGTCATTTTCCAAGAAGTCTCTTAATAGTTCAACAATGCTTTTATCATCATCTACAACCATAATCGTCTGTTTTTCCTTCACAAAATCCTACCTTCCCTTCGATGCTAGTTTAAGAAACGAACCTTCCATCGAAATCTACTTTCAGTATATCACTGTTTCAACAATGACTTAAATCACTGTTTTTGTGATGGATTGTGATTGTTTTGTGACCTTTTTGTACAATCATTTGAGACATTTAAAGGTTATTCTTTAATTGTGAAGTTGATAGGCGAATGTTCACTATAAATAAAGTATTTCGCCTCAATTTACTATTTGAAGGGAGGTACACATATGGGTTTCGAAACATTCTTTCCATTCGGTGCTTTGTTTTGCCTTACACTTTTCTGCTTTATGGCGGTTCGAATCTTTGAAATTCGCTATCGTTATAAAGATTCCAATCAGAAAGACAGGGACATAACCATGATTCTTAAAAATCGGTTAGCCAAGGAAGAAATTAATGAAGCTGAGTATCAAAGGTTGAAAGAGCTTCTTACAAAATAAAAGAACAATTCTTGTGGCAAGGGCTCAAATTAATTGCCAGAAAGTTTGATTAAAATTTTTAAAAAAATGGAGGACATATGTATGAATGTTCAAATTGTGTTATTTGATGGATTTGATTTATTGGATGCAATTGCTCCTTATGAAGTGTTTGTTGCAGCTGGAATGTACTCAGAGGAGGAAATAATAGTTAAACTAGTTTCCGCTGAAGGTGAACGAATGGTGACAAGTGGGGTGAATCAATTACAACTCCAAGCAAGCGGCAAAATTGATTTATCCTCTAAAGGAATCATTCTTGTACCAGGGGCATCTGGTTCTGTTCATGATAATGGGCCAGATTCCATTCCAGTAAAATTAAAAAAATCCACTGAAACCGAGTTAAATAATCTACTACGAGAAGCAATGAAGAAAGCCGATATTTTACTTTCCACAGTTTGTGGCGGATCTCTCATTTTAGCAATGGATGGTTTATTAGAAGGCCGCCATGCAGTAACGCATCATATGGGAATGGGTCTTTTGAGTGCTACCAACGCTATTCCAGTTAATGCCCGTATCGTAGATGATGGCGATCTTGTTACTGGCGGTGGCGTTACTTCAGGGCTCGATGTTGCGCTTTATTTAGTTGAGCGAGAGTTAGGTTCCCGTATAGCACATGCTGTGGAACAACTATTTGAGTACGAGCGCAGGGGCACAGTTTGGAAAGCTGAAGGACATGCACCTAAAGAAAGCAAACATGAAAATCCAATGGAAACGACAAGTTCTCGCTCCTCTAATCAAACTGATACTGATAAGAGCTTTAATTTCCAAGGAAAATGGGATACTACGATTTCCACTCCTATTGGCGATCTTTCCGTTTTATTAGATTTATCTTCTGAAGATGGTCGTATAGTGGGAACTGCAAAACAAGGGGATAATATTGCTACGCTGGACAACGCTGTACTGAAAGGGAATCAATTAAAATGGTCCATGAAAGTGACGAAGCCTATGCGTCTTACATTAAAATTTATCGTTTCTGTAGATGGAAACAATATGTATGGTGAAGCAAAGGCTGGTATGCTTCCCTCATCCAAATTAATGGGACATCGTATATCTTAAGGATGGAGTTGTATTATGTATTCATTTATTGTATTTGCTCATGTATTAGGTGCTTTATTGCTTGGTAGTTTTCTAGCTTTTCCATTTGCGTTTAAATCTCTTTTGTCACGATCAGGTAATGAATTGAAAATAGCTGTTAAAACATTAGTAGGCTTTACCCGCTTTGCCCATTATGCATTAATTTTGTTAATCATTACAGGAGGATGGATGGTAATGGGATATGCCACTTATCCTTCTTTGTTATGGGTGGTGCTATCATTAATCCTGTTTATGCTGATTGGTGCCTTGATAGGTATGATACAAAATAACTTGAAACGAGTTATTTTTGCTGAGGATCCTGACAATGCGTTACAACGAAATAAAGCCAAACTTAATACACTCGGTTGGTTTACATTTCTGCTTATTTTTACTGTTGTTTTTGTTATGACAAATCGCAGTTTATTTTCCTAAATATTAGAGAAGAGGATAACGATAAAAATGAAAAAGAACATTTGGATCATTTTTTTAATCGTATCGTTCATGTGGGTCATGCATACATTTTCAAAAAATTTCATGGTCGATCCCACTTTTCAGAACTTTCTTGCTAGAAAAGATGAAGTTCTAACCAACGAATCATTATGGATACTTATGATCAGATTACATATCATTTTTGCTATTATCTCACTAATCACTGGCCCCTTGGGTGTGATCAAGAAATTACGAATTAAATCTATCCAATTTCATCGTTGGAATGGTCGAGTCTATGTACTGTCTATTTTGTTAAACTTTATCCCTGGTGTTTACGTTTCTTTTTTTGCAACAGGAGGATGGTTGAGCACCATTGGATTTCTCGTTTTAAATACACTATGGTTTGGTACAACAATTCTAGGCTTTATCAATATTAGAAGAAAAAACGTGATAAAGCATAGTTCATGGATGTTAAGAAGCTTCTTTCTTGCCTTTGCCAATATGTTCATCTACATCATTGTGGCCATTTCACACAATGCCTTGCAATTTTCATATGGTACTTCCTACACAATTGCTGTATGGCTATGTTGGGTGATTAGTTTATGCATTGCAGAAACCATGATAAGAAAAAAAGTATTTATATAATTGGATATTAATATTAATGTGGTGTACGAAGAAATCTATGGTGCTGATTTTTCCACACGATAATCCCAATGCCCAACTTTAGAAAAGTATAGAATAAGTGTTACCCAATATGATTAACCTGTCAAACTTTGAGATTCTTGATATGAAAGAGAGTGAATATAATTACAGATTCTTAATAAAGTCAAATACTTCACCACCTTTGAAGCTGGTGGATATTCTAGTGTCGCTGGTTTACCACCAATTGCAAGATCATTTTCAGAGATATGGGCCTTTTCATATATTTTTGAATGGTTCAACCCTATCCTACACAATTTTAGTGGTGGGTTAGACGTTGTTCAGCATGTATTTTTGATTGTAGCCGCTTTAATTTTTATAGCTTTACTACCAATCGTTTATAAAAGAAAACTTTTAGTTAAAAGTAGTGGGGGACAGTAATTGACAGTGTGCTATTTAATTTAAACACGATTCAGCATTGAAAAATTAAAAAAGAGGGGTACCAACCTGGAGGGCACTGAAATAGTCATCTTGGGAAAATCATTGCAAGAATGGAAACGACTTATCGTTTTCCATTCTCGCTTTTTCATCTTGGAAGCCGTGGATTTCCGTTCCCAGCAGACGCTTTTCTACGGGGCTTTCAGATCGTGCTGTTCCCGTGGGAATTGCGCCTTCCACTCCAATCCACTATTGTCTAATCCCCACTAACGTTCTTTCTCGATTAAAAAATGACTCTTGTCCCGTATACTCAAATTAAGAAAATGTAGGTGGTGCGCCCAATGATTTAAAACCAGAGACCCTTAATCTAAGTCCATACATGGCGATATACGATATCGTCGTCCCAAAAGATAATATGCTTCGGCAAATAAATGAATTTGTTGATTTTTCTTTCATCCTTGAGGAGCTCAAAGCAAAATACTGTTTGGATAAGACCGGAAAGCAATCCCTCCCGGTCATTGAAGAAACTTATTATTTGACTTTAAAACCAGAATGGATATTATAGAGTTATTAAGTCTTTAATGAGGTGGTAATATGAGATTAACAAAAGCTACGAACTATGCTCTCCACACCATGCTTTTTTTAGCTGTTAATCCATCCGATGAGCATATAGGTGTGGCAAAATTGGCTGAGCGCCAACAGGTTTCAACGACATATTTATCTAAAATACTAACAAAGTTAGTAAAGTCGGGTATGATTGAATCTGTCTCAGGTGCAAATGGCGGCTATAAATTAAAACCGGGTGGGGAAGAAGTTTCATTACTCGAAGTTATAAAAGCTATTGAAGGTTTGACGCCTATGTTTGATTATTGTCTCAACCACAATCCTGATTGCTTAATTCAGAAAGCGATTGAATCAGCTGAGGAAAAGCTTTTGGATGAATTGAATCAAACACGTATAGTTGACTTGGCTAACAAAATGAATAAGACATCTATATAAATCATGATGTCTTTTACCCGAATTATAGATATTAAAACTCTATTATATATATTAAAGATATGGAGGAAAATAATGATGGAGAAATATGATTGTATTGTAATTGGTGCTGGACCTGCCGGATTAAGTGCAACCTTAACTTTAGGAAGAGCGCGAAGAAAGGTTACCATATTTGATAATGGAACAAATCGAAATCGTGTAACTCAGGAGTCACATGGTTTTTTAACAAGAGAGGGAATTAAACCTCAAGAATTCAAAAATATTGCAATGAAAGAATTAAAATCTTATCCTTCTGTTTCAATTTCGAATGAAACAGTTATTGAGGTAAATAAAGATGATCAAAATGATTTATTTTTAATCAAGTCATCAAATAATAAAACTTATATAACAGAAAAAATACTGTTAGCTACCGGTATTCAAGAAGAATTTCCCTTAACACAGATTAGACAATACTACGGTAAAAGTTTATTCAGCTGTCCTTATTGTGATGGTTGGGAGCTTAGAGACAAGCCGTTAGCTATAATTGCAGAAAATGATGAACACATTATTCATATGACTAAATTGGTTTTTAATTGGTCAAAAGATTTAATCGTTTTTACTAATGGTCATCAACTATTCAACAAAGTACGAAATGATTTTGAAAGTAAAAAGATTAAGGTTTATACAGATGTTATTGAAGACTTACATGGAGATAATGGTAACTTAGAAAGTATTGAATTGGAATCAGGTGATAACATTCTAAGAAGTGGTGGCTTCGTAGTTCCAAGTTTTTATCGCCCAAATAAATTTGCTGAACAATTAAATTGTCAATTTGATAAAAACGGAGGAATTATCACAGACGGTGCTGGACGAACAACAGCAAATGGGATATATATTGCGGGAGAAACCGAAAAGGCAGAGTCCTCTTCTTTGATAATTGCTTCAGCCGACGGCAACAAGGCTGCTTCAAGTATAAACATGGATATAACATTAGATAGATTTTAATATGTAAGCTGATGGGCGATTACAATTATCAAGTATAACCAATCTATTTAAATCCTTTTATATCAATAACTAATGCGATTATAAATGGATAAATTGTAATCGTATTTCTTATTGCATAAGTATTATTTATTTTCGTTAATAGACCTGCTAATAAGAAAGGAAAGTCGGCATTTTCCTAAATTTCTAACATTAACCAAAAATTCTAGTTGAATAAAATTGAGACATTTGTCTTGACTAATCATTTATCACTTTTGGTTAATGGTAAAAATATAAGGCTAATAAGGGATATGAATTGAATTGACAACAATACCCAAAGATAAATAAAGAATTTATTTCTTCCCTGCTTTTTTAGATTCAAGTATTCCTTTGGCAACACTTTCCATAATAATAAGGTCTTGATCTGTTAAACTATCAAGTTGTTTTTCTAGCTGCCTTCTTCTGCTACTTTTCGTCACTTTAGAAGCAGGTAAGAAAAACTCGTCAACGGATACATTTAACAACGATACAAGATCATAAAGTACTTGTATGCTAGGATGTTGCCCTTTGTTCTCAATATTAGTTAAATAACGTGGGTCAATTTCTATCGATGCCCCTACCTGTTCTCGGGTTAAACCTTGTTTTGTACGTGCTTCTTTTATAGCAAGTCCAAACACTTTAAAATCATATTTATCTTCTTTTTTACGCATAATAAACCACCCCTATACATTCTACTGTTCCTATTAAATTAGAAACAGGTATAGGAAAACGTACTATGTATTTACACAGTTCATGTTGTGTACTTCATACAATAAAAGATACTGCCATACGGCAATAAAAAAAACCGTTATCTGGCAGTACCCTTTTCATGCCTAAAATAATATTCCCTTTCCGGACGACGGTTTAAATAGCTGCCGTCTCTCTTTTTATACAGAATTTATAAATGGTGTATGGTGTACGAAGTTTAATCTTTTTTAAAAAGATGACGGCTCCTAGGAGGTAGTCGTCATGCAATATATTGTTATTCAACAATGTTTGATTTCTGACCCCTTATTAAAAAAGGTTATTCATCTACCCTAGATAAAAACGCTCATAAATGTGGTTTTTTAAAACATATAGGACGAACTATGAAGACACATAAACAGACTGAGCAATCTGCTTATGTGTCTTTTTCGTTTGCTGAAAACTTTTTTAAAAGTTTTTTTCAAAATATGCAACAAACAGCCCTTTCGTGTCGGGACTTAGTACGAAAGGAAATAATAGAGCAGAACTCACTTCCTTTCATGGCGAGAAAGGAGGTGAGAAATCATGAAGCCATCTTCTTTTCAGACTACCATAGAAAATCAGTTTGATT
>NZ_JBPPZG010000083.1:0-2005 GCF_051918545.1 Pseudogracilibacillus amylolyticus (SeqCode)
TTGAACCGCCGTATACGGAACCGTATGTACGGTGGTGTGAGAGGGGCGGAAAATTAATTTTCCCCTCTACTCGATTCATTGCCTGACGATTGTTCTCATTCAAAATACAGGTCTTTTTATGGTACACTTAAAAATGGATAATTACTGTTGAAAGGGAGTATCTTAGTTGATTACACGAAAAAGTAAGCGTGAAATTAGCCAAATGCAAGAAGCTGGAAAGTTGTTAGTAGCGACACATAAAGAAATTGCTAAAATGATTAAACCAGGGATAACTACGATGGAAATCGATGAATTTGTAGAAAAATTTTTAAAAAAGTACGGTGCAACGCCTGAACAAAAAGGTTTTCAAGGATATCCATACGCCACATGCGCTTCGATAAATGATGAAATCTGCCATGGGTTTCCACGTAAGAAACCATTAAAAGACGGAGATATTGTCACGATTGATATGGTCGTCAATTTAAATGGCGGTTTAGCTGATTCTGCTTGGTCCTATGCAGTAGGAGAAGTGGATGAAAAAGGAAAACGATTGATGGAAGTTACTAAAAAAGCTCTTTACTTAGGCATTGAACAGGCTCAGGTTGGCAACCGGATCGGTGATATTGGTCATGCCATTCAAACGTATGCAGAGGGAGAAGGTTTTTCTGTTGTCCGGGAATTTACTGGCCATGGAATTGGACCGACGATTCATGAGCCGCCGCATATACCGCATTTTGGACAGCCGAATAAAGGTATTCGTTTAAAGGAAGGTATGGTTATAACAATTGAGCCGATGATCAATGAAGGTACTTGGAAAAGTAAAATGGATAAAAACAATTGGACAGCTAGAACTGTAGATAAAGGTCGCTCAGCTCAATATGAGCATACACTTGCTATTACTAAAAATGGACCACTAATTTTAACAGAGCAAGATGAATAAATGGTCTAGAACATTAAGGAGGGGGCATTGATTGGAGCAAGCTTCAAAAAAACAGCAAAGAAATCAATCTTTTTATATGTTTCAAAAAGGAATTCAAGTTGGATTTCCTATTTTACTAGGATATATTCCGATTGCAATTACGTATGGAGTGCTAGCTGCACAATCAGGAATGTCTATCTTTGAATTAACGATGATGAGTGCCCTCGTTTTTGCTGGTGCAAGTCAATTTATGGGAGCAAATATGATTGCGGCAAGTGCAACTGCTGTAGAAATAATCGTCGCAACTTTTGTACTTAATTTCCGCCATTTTGTCATGAGTTTATCTTTTATGAATGAAATTCGTGAGCGCATTTCCTTAAAAGGCAGAACCGGTTTAGCCCTTAGTTTAACAGATGAAACATTTGCAGTTTCTGCTCTTCATAAAGAAGTTGTAAAAGAAGATAAGGCGGTATTTTTTTATGCTGCCATTAATTTATCTGCCTATTTATCTTGGGTTTTTGGTTCTTTTGTCGGTGGAATGTTAGGAGAGGTTATTCCCGAGCAACTAAGTCAAAGTATGGGCATTGCACTTTATGCCATGTTTATCGGTCTTCTTGTACCATCTGTGAAAAAAGAATTACGCGTTGGATTAATCGCAATTATAGCTATGTTGATCAATGTAATTGCAAGTCAATTTGTCAGTAGCGGTTGGGCAATAGTGTTTGGCACAGTGTTTGGTGGTTTAGCAGGTGTTTACTTATTAAAGGAGAAAAGACAATGATCTTTCTTATCATAATTGGTATGTCTCTTGTGACGATGGTTCCTAGAGTAATTCCAGCATTTGTTGTCAATAAATTTCTATTTCGTGACTGGGTGAATCGCTGGTTGCAAGCAATTCCTTATGCAGCTCTTGGTGCTTTAATCTTCCCAGGAATTCTATCTGTCATCGAAGGCGAACCCCATATCGGCATTGTTGGAGGAATTGTCGCGATCGTGCTTGCCTATTTTGGGTTAAATATTGTTTTAGTTGTAATCGGAGCAATTGTTACAGTGTTTTTACTTACAATGTAATATTGGGTGTCCAGGTTTTTTTGGGTACCCTTTATT
>NZ_JBPPZG010000083.1:2015-15514 GCF_051918545.1 Pseudogracilibacillus amylolyticus (SeqCode)
GATCCTTTTGGTGCATCCATAAAAAATCTTGCAACTCTACTAAAAAATATCCTTAGATACATTAGTTTTTCTCTCCGAATAAGTTATCCTTTCAAGTGCATAATAATTATACTTATTAGCAAAAGGATGAGGATTTAGTGTCCGATCAACAGTCTACTGAAAAACGTTGGGCAATTATTTCGCTTGCCTCTGTACCGTTAATTATGACTTTGGGAAACTCCATGTTAATTCCGATCTTGCCTGTAATGGAGGAAAAATTAGCTATATCAAAGCTACAGTCTAGTTATATTATTACTGTTTACTCCATTGTCGCTATTTTATGTATTCCAATTGCTGGATATTTATCAGATCGATTTGGTCGAAAAAAAGTAATGGTACCTGCACTTATTTTAACAGGTGCAGGAGGATTAATAGCAGGGCTTGCTTCTTGGAAGATGGATAATGCTTTTTCCGTTATTTTGATTGGTCGGATATTACAAGGTATTGGTGCCTCGGGGGCAATGCCAATCGTCTTGCCGCTCGTTGGTGATATGTTTAGGCGGGATGATGAAGCAAGTACAACCCTTGGTATTATCGAAACATCTAACACAATTGGTAAAGTGCTAAGTCCAATTTTAGGTTCAGCACTAACGGCAATCGTCTGGTTTTTGCCGTTTTTTTCTATCCCGGTATTTTGTACTGTCTCCGTTTTAATGATTATTTTTTTAATAAAAGAAAAAGAAGATAAAGATGAAGAACCGATGCCTTTTAAAAAGTATTGGGGATTAATTAAGGAAGTATTTCAAGAACATAAACGATGGTTAATCGCAATATTTATCATCGGCGCAATTTTAATGTTTATATTATTTGGCTTCTTATTTTACTTATCAAGTATATTAGAAGATAAATTTGACTTTAAAGGAATAAAAAAAGGATTACTGCTTGCTATACCCCTTCTAGCATTATCGATTGCTTCCTATGTTGCAGGAAGAAAGATCGAGGGTCGTTTAAAGTTAATGAAATGGATCACATTTATTGGTATTGTTTTAGCAGGTTGTTCTGTTGCCGTAATATCTTTTGCCGATCACTTTATCTATTTGATTATTATTTTTCTAATTTGTGGAACAGGGATTGGCATGGCACTTCCTTGTATGGACTCTTTAATTACCGAAAGCTTAGATAAAACAGTCCGTGGAGCAGTGACATCTATCTATAGTTCGATGCGTTTTATCGGCGTTGCTGCAGGGCCACCGGCGATTGCATTGTTAATGAAGAAAAATATTTTTTGGATGGTTGCTTTATTGACTATTTTTGCTTTAGGGGCAGGCTTCTTAGCGTTTCGGAACATCGATCCTGAAAAAGATAAAGGATAGCGTTAATCTTTTAACAATCCTAACTGTTGCAATTATTAAGATAATTTAGGATAATATAAAAAAGATAAGCTTAGGGGGCATGTTCCATGAAAAAAGAGAAAGTGATCTATAAGTTCTTTCGGTATGATGGCAAGGTGCTTCTAGCTAAAAGAGAAATTCCATTTGAAATGAAGTTAACGGCGAGATTAATCCTTGATCAACTTTGTTATACGTGGAATAAAAAACAGTTGCAAAAACAGTTAAACGAAGCATTAGACAATGGAGAAAAAGAGGAATTTAACAAGCTAAGTGAGACATACAAAAGCTTTATTTGGGAATAATACCGATATATTAAAAGACTATTCTTTTTTTGGAGTAGTCTTTTTTCTGTTCGACTTACATTCAAGCAGAAAACGATACAGTATAACGTTATAAAAAAGTATGTCATACTACAATTGTATATTAATCGACAAATATTTGTTACAATAAAGAAGAAAGTCTATCACTGGTTCATAGGAGGAAAAAGGAAATGGAGTATCGCATCGAAAAAGACACATTAGGTGAAGTGAAAGTTCCTGCTGATAAATTCTGGGGCGCACAAACACAGCGTAGTAAACAAAATTTCCCAATTGGGCATGAAACAATGCCAACTGAAATAATTAAAGCATTTGCCATCACGAAAAAAGGTGCTGCAAAAGCAAACAGTGATTTAGGTTTATTAGAAGAAAAAAAAGCTGAAGCTATCGCTTATGCAGCTGAAGAGATCATAGAAGGAAAATTAAATGATCATTTCCCGTTAGTCGTATGGCAAACAGGAAGCGGAACTCAATCAAATATGAACGTAAACGAAGTTATTGCTCATGTAGGTAATAAATGGTTGAAAGAACAAGGAAGTGAATTAGTACTTCATCCAAACGATGATGTAAATAAATCACAAAGTTCCAATGATACATATCCAACTGCCCTACATATTGCAGCAGTTCTAAAATTAGAAGATACAGTTCTTCCGTCCTTAAAAGTATTAAAAGATTCGATTCAGAAAAAGTCAGAAGAATTTATGGATATTGTAAAAATCGGTCGTACACATTTACAAGATGCCACGCCAATTACATTAGGTCAAGAGATGAGTGGATGGCATCGCATGCTTGAAAAAACAGAAAAAATGATTACCGAAAGTGCCGAGCATTTAAAAGACCTTGCAATAGGTGGTACCGCAGTAGGAACAGGATTAAACGCACATCCTGAGTTTTCTGAGCGGGTGTGTAAGGAAGTTAGTGCAATTACCGGTAAAAATTTCAGATCTGAGCCAGTTAAATTCCATTCATTAACAAGTTATGATGAAACAGTTTATGCTCATGGTGCCCTAAAAGCACTAGCAGCAGACTTGATGAAAATTGCCAATGACGTACGTTGGTTGGCAAGTGGTCCACGTTCAGGACTAGGTGAAATTATTATCCCTGCAAACGAGCCGGGAAGTTCCATCATGCCTGGAAAAGTAAATCCAACTCAGAGTGAAGCCATAACGATGGTTGTTACACAGGTTATTGGAAATGATGCAACAATTGCATTTGCGGCAAGCCAAGGAAATTTTGAGCTTAACGTATTCAAGCCAGTTATCGCATTTAATTTTATCCAGTCCGCACAATTACTCGCAGATAGTATGTTATCTTTTGAAGAACGATGTGTACGAGGAATTGAGCCGAATCATGAAAAAATTGATAAATTTTTAAATGACTCACTCATGCTTGTAACGGCACTAAATCCACATATTGGATATGAAAATGCTGCAAAAATCGCTAAAAAAGCGTATGAAGAAAATACAACACTAAAAGAAGCAGCTTTGGCATTAGAACTACTAACGGAAGAAGAATTTGATAAATACGTAGTACCAGAAGATATGACACATACACTTTAATTAATTTACAGCCTATTACAATTTTGTAATAGGCTGTTTCCGTTTTATGGAAGAATTAGGTTCTGAAAATTTATCTAACTAATTTGCAGATTAAATAGGAAAAAGAAGTATAAAATAACCACGAGGAATCCAATTTAACCACGGAGAAAGCGAAATAACCACGTAAGAAGCACAAAATAACCACGAGGAATTCAATTTAACCACGGAGAAAGCGAAATAACCACGTAAGAAGCATTTCTCCAGCTAAATTGCGAATTAACCACGAAGAAGTACAAATAACCACGCGGAATCCAATTTATCCACGGAGAAAGCGAAATAACCACGTAAGAAGCATTTCTCCAGCTAATTTGCGAATTAACCACGAAGAAGTACAAAATAACCACGAGGAATCCAATTTAACCACAGGATATACGAAATAACCACGGTAGAAGTATTTCTCCAGCCAATTTGCGAATTAACCACGGAGAAGTACAAAATAACCACGCGGAATCCAATTTAACCACAGGAAAAGCGAAATAACCACGGAAGAAGTATTTCTCCAGCTAAATTGCGAATTAACCACGAAGAGGCACAAAATAATCATGAAAATTTCAATTTATCCACGAAATCACGAGAACTTTCCAATGATTTTACAACATCATTGTAATATCATTGGAAATTTATTACCTCCTTTACCAAGAAATAAGCATAGTAGAAATTAGAAAACTGCCCACAATACGTAGTAAGGAGGTGACAGAAATGGCAGACACAAGCAGAAACAACTCAAATCAATTATTAGTGCCTGGAGCTGAACAAGCTTTAAACCAAATGAAGACAGAGATTGCTTCAGAGTTTGGTGTACAATTAGGCGCTGATACTACTTCCCGTGCTAATGGTTCAGTAGGTGGAGAGATTACAAAGCGTCTTGTTCACCAAGCACAGCAACAAATGGGTGGCGGATTTCAATAACTAAATAATCGGAAGAGGATGGGAAACACTATGATTCAACAAATTGTTAATCATATGTGTTCTTCCTCTTTCAATTTAAAACTTCCATATCTTACGAAAAAAGAACTAAACCATCAGGTTATAGTTCTTTTTTACGTTTATCGGTGAAATAAAACTAGGCGTGCGTCTTCTGTCACACATCGATGTGTATACTCACTATAGCCTTCTTCTGCTAATTTTTTTTGCCCAACGACTTTTGCTTCCTCATCATTTTTTGCTTGAAATGCTTCATCTAATAATTTTTCACCAGTTTTTGAAAATACAGTTAGTACATAATTTTTCATTATGATCCCTCCGAATGAATATCTATTCATTATTATTACATATTTTTATATAAAAAGATAGATGTAAAGTTACCTTGACATGAAGTTCGTAAACAATTACAATATAAATGTAAAGTTACCTTGACATTAGTGAGGGGAAATTATGGAAAATCGTATTAAAGAATTACGAGCGGAGAAACAATTGACACAAGAACAATTATCAAAAAACGTAGGAGTATCTAGACAATCGATCGTCGCGATTGAATCAGGAAAATATAATCCATCGCTTGAATTGGCATTTAAAATTGCTCAACAATTTAATTGTACGATTGAAGAAGTATTTCTTTTTGAGGGAGGAGGAAAATAATGGAAATACAAATAGGAGGGTTAATAGGTCTTTATGGTGGACTTTTGTGTGGGTTAGCCGGCTGGTATTTTGGAAGAAAAAAGGCCAAAAAACAAAGAGGTTTAGATGAAACACATGAACATATATGGCAAAAAGCTAGGTCATATTCATGGTATGTAACAATTACCGCTTTATATGTTTTATTTACCCTTTACGCATTTGGTATTTCTTTTAGTGTTGTAGTTGTTTTATCGATGTTATTATTGGTGCAAATGGCAAGTTGGGGAATAATCGGTGCTGTCTTATCTGCAATTATGTATAGTGGAAAAGAAATTAAGGTATCTTATTTTTTAGTTGGAATAATAGTTATTATTATATCCGCTGTTGTCTTTTTAATTTTAACTTTACTTACAGAAAATTGGTTTTATTTACTAAACAGCATACCATTTAGCATAGTTGGATATCTATACATTAGGCATAGTAAGCAACAAATAGAAAATTAAAGGGAGGGCTTTATTTGTCTTTATTATTATCAAATGTTACAAAGAAATTCGGCGAGCATGTAGCGGTAAATGAATTGAATTTAGAAATTCCTGATTCAGAACTATTTGGGTTTTTAGGCGGAAATGGTGCGGGAAAAACGACTACTTTTCGAATGATTTTAGGATTGCTTGACCAAACCGCCGGAGAGATTACATGGAACGGGGAAAGTATAAATTATCATAAAAGCCATTTGATCGGTTATTTACCAGAAGAACGTGGACTTTATCCAAAATTAAAAGTAAAGGAACAGCTCATTTATTTAGGAAAATTACGGGGAATGACGAAGCAAAATGCGTTAACAGAATTAAAAAAATGGTTAGATCGTTTTCAAGTCCCTAATTATATTGATAAAAAAGTAGAAGAATTATCAAAAGGAAATCAGCAAAAAATTCAATTTATTTCCGCAGTAATTCATCGTCCCAAACTACTTATTTTAGATGAACCATTTTCGGGGCTTGATCCGATAAATGTTGAAATGTTGAAAGAAGCGGTTATAGACATTAAGGAATCCGGAACGTCCGTTGTATTTTCATCTCATCAAATGTCTCATGTCGAGGAGTTATGTGAAAACATTTGTATTTTAAGAGAAGGAACTGCAGTTGTAGAAGGAAATATAAAAGAAATTAAACGTTCATTTGGAAAGAAAAATGTCCGAATAGCATCAGATGAATCAGTTGATTTTTTACGGGATGTAAACGGCGTGCTTTCTTTCAAACGACGAAATGATGGCTGTGAACTCCAAATTAGTAATGAACAAGTATCACAAGATATTTTGGCAAAACTTGCGGGGAACGGATTTATTCGGAAATTTGAACTTGAGGAACCTTCTTTAAATGATATTTTTATTGAAAAAGTAGGTGAGAACTATGAATAAATTTTGGATTGTTTTAAGTCATACTTATTTTTCTCGATTAAAATCAAAAGCATTTATTATCTCTACTTTAATTGTTCTTTTATTCTTAGTTGGAGTGGCTAATCTTCAGTCGATCATTCAAATATTTACTGGTGGAGATGATACAGAGCAAGTTCTTGTGATCGATGAGTCAGGTCAATTGTTTACTCCTTTAGAAATCGGTGTTTCACATGTGGATGAAGATATTGAACTTATTTTATATGAAAAGTCAGTAGAAAAGGGAAAAACAGCGGTACAAGAGGGTGAATTTGATGCATTGTTAGTACTGGAATTGGACGAAAACAATTTACCGAAAGCAACCTATTATGAAAACAATGCATCATTTTCTTTTATAGAGTCAACATTAGAACAACAACTTCAACAAGTCAAAACGACAATTGCGGCAGAACAAGCTGGATTCGACGAAGCAACAATACAATCTATATATGAACAAGTGGTTTTTGAAAAAGTTGCAATTGATGAGGGTACAAAAACAGAAGAAGAATTAAATCAAGCACGGGGAATCGTTTATGTTATGTTGTTTGTCTTATATATGGCTGTAATTATTTACGGACAAATGATTGCAATGGATGTTGCAACAGAGAAATCTTCCCGCGTGATGGAAATATTGATTTCCAGTGCCTCCCCTGTTACACATATGTTTGCTAAAATTATTGGGATCGCATTGCTTGGTCTTACACAAATTATTTTATTTTTTGTTGTCGGATATAGTTTAATTTCTTCTAAAATGAATACACTTTCCGGAGAACTCTTTGAAGTTTTCGGATTTTCCCAAGGGTCGATAAGTATTTATTTATACGCAATTTTATTTTTCATCCTCGGTTATTTTCTTTATGCGACTATTGCAGCAATGCTTGGTTCACTTGTCAGTAGAGTAGAAGACGTACAACAACTGCTAATGCCGATGGTGATGCTTATCGTTATCGCATTTATTATCGCTATGGTTGGATTAGGTATGCCAGAAGCCAAATTTATCACGATTACTTCCTACATACCGTTTTTCGCGCCAATGATTATGTTCTTACGCGTTGGTATGTTAGATGTACCTATCTGGGAAGTTATTCTTTCTGTCGGAATTTTAGTAGGAACCATTATACTCCTTGCCATATTAGGCGCTAGAATATATCGTGGCGGTGTTTTGATGTACGGACCATCCAGAACATTGAAAGACTTTAAAAAGGCATTTATGTTAACGAAAAAAGAAAAATAATGGAAGGGTAAAATTGATTCGGCGTTCGGTTTTCGTTTTAGTTCCAATGTCCTACTTTTCCAAGACGCTTCATGATGAAGAGGTTTAAAATAATGTTTGAAAAGTCATCCAAAAGAGGTGACTTTTCTCTTTTTATAAAAGGAAACACTTGATCCCATTCTGAGTTCGTGATATGATACATTCTAATTAGATAAATATAATTAAAAACGGTGATGTGAATGGAGAAGTCTATTTCGTTTATACATGCAGCTGACTTACATTTGGACAGTCCTTTTAAAGGATTAACACATATTCCTGATTCAATTTTTCATCAAGTTCGGGAAAGTACATTTACTGCATTAGATAACCTAGTAACAACTGCAATCAATAAGCAGGTCGATTTCGTATTATTAGTCGGCGATTTATTTGACAATGAAAATCAAAGTTTAAAAGCACAAGTTCGTTTAAGAAAAGCATTTGAAAAATTAAAAACTCATCATATTAATGTGTACCTTTCATTTGGTAATCATGACTATATAAATGGTAATATTCATCCAATTGTTTATCCGGATAATGTCTATATCTTTCCTAATGAAAATATAACTACCGTCAATTTCAAAAAGAATAATGAACCCGTAGCCTCAATTTATGGTTTTAGCTATGAAAACCGGTCCCTTAAGAAAAATAAAGCGATTAATTATAAAATCCAAAATAGAGCGATTCCATTTCATATTGCGATGTTGCATGGTGCCATTAATGGAAATAAAGACCATGATCCATATGCCCCTTTTACGCTTCAAGATTTAAAAGAAGAACCTTTCGACTATTGGGCGTTGGGACATATCCATAAAAGGCAACAATTATTAAGTTCACCGCCGATAATTTCAAGGTCGCCATCGAAATGAATCGGGGAAAAAAGGGTGTTATTATGTCAAGCTATCCCATGCCGAACCGGAGCTTGAATTCATTCCTTTACAATTAATCATTTTTGATGACATACAAATTGATGTTTCAACATGTAAAACATTGCTCGAAATAGAAGAAATGATCAAAAACATAGTTCGACAGCATACTGATGAGAGATTGATTCATCTAACTATTCGTAGTAAGCATGAGGATATTTTACGCTTTGAAAAAAATCAAATGTTAACAGAATTAATCGATGTAGTTAATGAATCATTGTTAGAAGAAGAGCGATGGAGTTATATTTATACATATAAAATTCAAATTGATGAGTTGCCTCAATTTAAAGAGGATGATTTTTTTATCGGAGAAATGAAGAGTGCTTTAGAAAAACTTTCTGTTTCTGAAACAGTAAAAGATTTATACAATCATCCCAAAGCGCGAAAGTATTTAGAGGAAATATCAGAAATTGACATAAAAAATTCAGCTAAACAGCTGCTAATTCATGAACTGCTACATGTGGAAGAAGGTGATTAGGGTGAAGTTTTTACGTGCTGAAATATACGGATTTGGTAAATGGGTCGATAAGACATTTGACTTTTCAGATGGATTGTTAACATGTTTGTATGGAGAAAATGAAGCAGGAAAATCGACGTTACAAAATTTCATATTATATATGTTATTTGGTTTGCCACCAAGAAAGAGAAACTTTTATCAGCCAAAAAACAGCAACAGAATGGGTGGGACGTTAACGATTGTTGATGTCTCTATAGGCATATTTACGATTGAACGAACCGATGATCATGTAAAATGTTTATTACCTGACGCAAAAGTAGAAGGGGAAGACTGGCTTTTTGAACAACTACATGGATTAACAAGAGAGATCTATACATCTATTTACGCTTTTTCAGCGAATGATTTGATCGAAATTCGGCGAATGAAACAAGAACAATTAAGTGATGTATTATTTAGTGTTGGGTTAACGGGAGCAACGGCCATCTATCAAGTGGAAAAAAAGTTAGATAAGCAATTAGCATCGTTGTATAAACGGACTGGCCGAATACCTGAGATTAACAAACAAATAAAAGTTGTTCAGGAAAAGCATAACGAACTTCTACGTTTTAAACAAAATGAAGCGACGTATCGGGATAAAAAAGAATTAAAGGAAAAATTGGAAGCCGTTATTGAAAAAAGACGGGTCGAAGTTTTGACCGCACAAGCTGAAGTGGAAGAAAGTAAAAAATTACTTCATTTAATTCCTTTTTTACATGAATATCAAGCCACGATAGAGAAATTAACTAAGTATGATAAAGATTTTAATTTCCCGGAAAACGGGGTAGATCGATATCAAACATTAAAAAATCAAATTATTCCATTACAAAGTGATTATAATACGTTAAAACGAAATGAAGAAGAATATAAGGGAAAACTGAATCATTTAATTAATGAACAATATCCCGCCAGTATTTATGACGCAGCCAAGTCTCTTTTGAATAATAGACTGACGGATGAAAATCTTAAACAACAAATAAATGAAAAAGGAAAAAAACTCGAACAGATAAATGGTGTTTTAAAAGAGCAATTACAACCGCTGGACATGGAAGAGGATGAAATAAAAGAAATTTTACTTCCTTTTCACATTGAGTCAACTTGGAAAGAAATCAGCGAAACAAATATTCAGTTACAACAAGATGGCGAACGTTTAACCGAAGAATATAATCTTCTCTCAGAGAAAGCAGATCAAATCAATACAGAAAAAGAAGCGGTTTCCTCGCAACTATTATCAGATGAAGCAATTAGCGAGATGCAAGCAAAAATTAATGCATACGAATTAACCGCAACTGCAACTAAAAATAATAGAGAACAAAAAGTTAAAATGGAACAATGGAAGAAAAAGCAAGCACGACTCGCAAATTGGACGTTAGTAGGAACAATATTGTTTGCCTCGTTCTCCGTCTTATTTGCCCTTGGAATAAATAATTACTTCTTATTTGGTATTACAGCAATGATTATTATTTTAGGTTTTACTCAGTTTACATTCATTAAAAAATCAATTAATGAAACAGATCAAAATGACAATAGTAATGAATATAAAAGCATTATTTCAACAGCTGAAAAAAATAAACTTGAGAAATTACTACATAAAAATAAAGACCTGCAAGTGAATGTAAGAATGTTAGAAAATGAAGAAAAACGGGCTGAATTACAAAAAATAGATTGGCAAGAAAAGAAGCGAATGTTTGATCATAAAGAAAGTCAGTGGCTTGATCGATTGAAGACAGAGCAATTTCAATATCCTTTTTTAAGACAAGTTGACCCAAGTCATTGGATAGAATTATTACACAAGTTACAACAAGTAAAACAGTTAATCCGAGATAAACGTGTTATGAAAGAAGAAATAGACGATTTACAAGAACAAAGGGATCATTTCCGAAGAAAACTAGCAGATTTTGCAAGTGATATAGGTTGGACAAATTCAAAGATCACAATGGAAGAAATCGAACAAATCGTCGAAAAGCACACGATCAATACACAAGCGATCCTTCATTATAACGAGCTTATAGAAAAAAACGAAGTAAAACAAATGGAATTAAAAGCAAAAATAACTTCATTCGAAAAAGAAATAAATGCTTTAATGGAAGTAGCTAATGTTGAGACAGAAGAGGAATATTTTAAAACTGCACGAGAATTAGCGGATAAAAAAGCGCTGCTAGAACGAAAAATGGAACTTGAACAGCAAATAAGACCAGTATTACCTAGGGAACTTACAGATGAAATTTTAACAAAAGAAATAAGTCAACATGAGCTAGAAAGTAAGATTAATAATTTAAAAGAGTTGATAAATGATTGTCAACAAGAAATCTCCGACTTAAATAAACAACTAGCCGCAGTAGAACTTGAAATCGGGCAGATGGAAACATCGGACAGTAACTCAGAGGCAGCTTTTCTGTATCAAATAGAACTTGAAAAATTAAATGCGTTAGCTGAAGAATGGGCAATTGCTCAAGTAGCACAAACGACATTAATGAAAGCGAAAGCCGCTTACCAAAAGAAATATTTGTCAGAAGTAATCGAACTAACTTCAAAATATTTTAGTAAACTAACGGATGGGAAATATATTCATGTACATGCTCCAACGGGTTCTAAATTATTTCAAGTAGAAGCGAGTAACTATATACGTTATACTGTAGATGAGTTGTCTCAAGGTACAATCGATCAACTATATGTATCTTTACGACTAGCGATTAGTAAAGTAATGAGTGAAAAATTCGTGATTCCGCTTATTATTGATGATGCATTTGTAAATTTTGATAGCAAACGGACAAAAGAAATTTTAAACATTGTACAAGAATTTGCTAGCTCACAGCAAATCTTACTGTTTACATGTAAAAGTGATATTGCACAAACACTCCAAGCACAACATATTTCCGCGGAAATAACAGTTTAAAGAACATAGAATAGACAGGGGGATGACTATGCAAAAAGGGATTGGGAAACATGGAATAGGGGATACGTTTGATGGTTTTATGCTGATCAAGGAAGTGAAAAAAGGAACAGCAAGTAATGGGAAGCCTTTTTTAACTTTATTTTTTGTTGATTCGACAGGTGAAATAGACGCGAAACTATGGGATGCTTCAAAGGAAGATGAAGAAATTTTCATGGAGGAAAAAGTTGTGAAATTAGTCGGAGACATTCACGAATTCCGTGGAAAACCCCAAATGAGAATTAAATCAATAAGACCTGCCCAAGTTACTGATGGGGTCAGGATTTCAGATTTTCTAGAAAAAGCTCCCGTTGATAAAGACTTATTACAAGAAAAAATGATGGAAGCAATTTTTGAAATGAAAAATCCAAATATCCAGCGTATTGTAAGAGCATTTATTAAAAAGTATAATGAAGATTTATTTATCTATCCAGCAGCATCAAAAAATCATCATGCCTATGTTTCGGGGTTGGCACACCATATCGTTAGTATGCTAAAAATAGGAAGACAATTATGTGATATATATCCGGAAATAAATAAGGACTTATTATATGCAGGAATTATATTACATGATATTGGAAAGGTTCATGAACTATCTGGTGTCGTATCAACTTCTTACACATTAGAGGGAAAATTATTAGGACATATTTCTCTTATGGTGACAGAAATAAAAGAGGTAGCCGAGGAATTAAAAATTGACGGAGAAGAAGTTATCATTTTACAGCATCTCGTATTATCTCATCACGGAAAAGCGGAATGGGGTAGTGCCAAACCACCACTTGTTCGAGAAGCAGAAATTTTACATCTAATTGATTTAATTGACGCTAAGATGAATATGTTGAATAGAGCGTTAGATAAAACGAAGCCTGGTGAGTTTACGGAGCGATTATTTGCGATGGATCACCGCACATTTTATAAACCACTATTTGAATAAAACTATCATAAATGATGATCAATTTAATAGACTTAAGACGAAAATACTTCGATCTCGAAAAAATCCAGACTGTAACTCAGTTTGGATTTTTTTGGAAGGTGAGAAAGTATAAAACTTTCTTACTACTCACTGGCTAAAAGCGCGACGTCCTGGGACTGCACTTTCGTTCGTCCCACCGTAAAGATTTGTCGCAACGCCAGTACTAGCACGTCCTGTGCGTCGTAAGTGCAACTTTGGCTTTCGCCATAAAAACTTGACGATAAGCCAAGTTTTCTAAATGTGTTTTTGTAAACTATATTGTCAATTTCGATAATACTATATGATAACATGACTTTATGTTGTAGAAATGAGCTTTCCATTCCAGGTAGTTATTGAGTTTCGCTACGCTTGTTTAGCGAATTAAAGAACGGAGATTGGCTAGAAATTGATATGAAATATTTTCGACAAATCAGTTTGATTGATGCATTTACTGGAAGGAAACGTTAATTTGATTTATATTCGGGACTTCTTGGGTCATACATCTATTTCGACAACGGTAAGCGTCAAATAAAGCCCACCTATTTTTTGAGGTGGGCTTTGGTGTATGCTTTATTTAGCTTTAATAGGAATGCGACATTTCACTGGGATTGTTGTTGACCAAGGAAGGAATTGATTTAATTTCTCTTTATCAGCCATATCCATATTTGGCAGC
>NZ_JBPPZG010000084.1:0-15398 GCF_051918545.1 Pseudogracilibacillus amylolyticus (SeqCode)
GAAGCGGAGGCCCCCGGCCCATTTGTGTACAATACGGAAGAAATTATTGAAAATATATTGGGGATAGAAAATGTAAGGACAGCCCATCACGATAAGTATCAGAAATTCCGGGAGAAGTATTGTCCACTAGACGATGGTAACGCAACAAAACGCGTGGTGGATCGTATCTTTGATGATGAATGATTACATCGTAAATACTGCTGGGGGTGACGGAAGGCTTGTTCACTCGTTTGAAAAAGTCGGTGCAGTGGATTTGTTCCTGTTTTCATGACATATTGGCGCTCAGGTTTTTGAAACTGTTCGAGTAGAATATCAAGCAAAATATGACCTATTCCATGAGCGATTTTGTAAGTGGAACGACGGAAATGCTTCAAAAAAATGTTGAACGTGTTTTTAAGAAGTAATCTTTCTGACATCATATTTTGAAAAAGATCTTATGGAGTTAATGTACATGATAAAAAAAGTGTTATTTAAAATATATCAATTAATGTTTGGTCTTTTAGGAAAGTTGCTTCCCAAGGATCGTAAATTAGTTATTTTTGAAAGCTTTTTGGGCAAACAATATAGTGACAATCCCCGGGCAATTTATGAATACATGTTAAAGCACACCCAAGGATATAACATGTATTGGAGTGTTGATAAACGTTACGCACAGGCGTTTCATGATAAAGATGTTCGTATTGTCAATCGTTTTTCAATAAAATGGTTATTTTTGATGACCAGAGCCGGTTATTGGGTTTCCAACAGCCGGCTGCCTTTATGGATACCGAAACCACGCCGGACAACCTATTTACAAACCTGGCATGGTACCCCATTAAAACGACTGGCTGCCGATATGGATGAAGTACACATGCCCGGTACAGATACAGTGAAATATAAACAAAACTTTCTGAAGGCAACAAGTAAATGGGATTATTTGGTGTCGCCAAATGCGTATTCCACCGAGATATTTCGAAGAGCTTTTGCGTTTGATAAGACGATGATTGAGTCCGGTTATCCGCGAAATGACTTTTTAGTCAATTGTAATAATGAGGGGACGATTGCTGAAATCAAGGCCCGTTGTAAACTGCCAGCAGATAAAAAAGTTATTTTGTATGCACCAACATGGCGGGATAACCAGTTCTATGCCAAAGGGAAATACAAATTTGATTTGCAGCTGGATCTGGATATGCTAAGGGAAAAATTCAGTGATGACTATGTTATTATCCTGAGGCTGCACTATCTTGTTGCGGAAAATCTGGATTTAACCAGTTATGGAGAGTTTGTTTATGATTTATCCAAGCATGAAGATATCCGGGAACTGTATCTGATTGCTGATTTATTGATCACGGATTATTCGTCTGTTTTCTTTGATTATGCTAATTTACGACGACCGATGCTGTTTTATGTGTATGATATAGACGATTACCGCGATCATTTACGGGGCTTTTATTTTGATTTTGAGGCAAAAGCACCGGGACCATTGGTGAAAACAACAGATGAAATTGTTGATGAGATCCAGGAAATTGAAGAAAATGGCTTTGTACCTTCTGAGACAACAGAGGCATTTTATCAGAAGTTTTGTTATCTGGAAGATGGACATGCAAGTGAGCGTGTAGTAAAAGAGGTTTTTAATGATTGAGGTTGTGGCAAAATGATTTGTACCTGTAGGGCATAAGCCTTGTGTAATACCCTTCCTTTTCAAATTAAAACGCATAGGTTATAATGACCCTATAGTTCATTTATAATGGAAAATAATAGCGTACACAACAACAAACAGTCAAGGGTCTGGACAGGGGCTTTTTTGTATCCTCCCCGCCAAGTAAGTAGCCAAAATGCTCGCGACATGGAACTGTTGAGTGGGATGATGCCCAGGTTAAGCCGTTACTGGATGGTATGTATGAGTTGATAATCGAACATGACGGAAGTTTTGCGCGTTCTTTTTCCGATGGCATAACACAGTATTAGTTTTGATTATAAATTAAAATGTTGCAAAAGATACCTTAATAATTGATAAAACAGAATTGGATTGCAGAAAACTGGAGTTAGTAGCGTGGTCCTATGTAAAGGAGCCGACCGTGATCTGGATTTAGAAAAAAGATACAATAGACGTGAAATCCCATCCAATTCATTGGGATTCACTTAATTTAGTTAGGCACGATGTAGTAAAAATTTGCGAATCGCGTTACAATTGAACGATTTTTAATGAAAGTTTTGCTTTTGTAACAAATAAAATTTTAAACGACTTGGCTCTCGTTTAAATTTAAAATAACTTCCATATACTAAGAGGTGCGATTTTATGAAAAGTAAAACGGATAAAAAGGGAAATGGAAAATCAATGGGGTTGTTTAGGTTGTTGCCCCGCTATGTGGCTCTAAAGATATATACAAAGCGTGATAATGTACAAGGGATGTATCATAATCTAAAACAATTGAAACCTATTTATAAGAAAAATCCTGTCTATTACTATCGTTTGTCAAAGCTGGCTTACCGACAAAAAAAGTGGAAGCAGTCATTGGAACATATTAATAAAGCCATTCAACTAGCTGGCAGCAATTCTCCAAAATATCGCTTATTTAAGGCTGACTGTTTGATTCAATTAGGCGAATCAGCTAAAGCAGTATTATGTTTAAATGAGTATTTATCGGCTAATCCAAACGATGCTCAAACTTGGCATAAGCTGGCAAATGAATATAATCAACTTCATCAATGGATAGAAGCAGCAAAATGCTTTGAATCTTATCTTAATTTAAATCCCAAGGATTCAAAAGCCAGTTTCCAATTAGCTGAATGTTATAGAAACTTATCGGATTTTCAGCAGGCAGCAAATAATTATCATCAAGCAACGAAGAACCTTGATAACAACTGTAATGTAGGAGAACTTACCATTTCATATTACATGCTTGGTTTAATGCAGTTGAAAAATAATAAGACTGACCAAGCTTTTCAGTCGTTTAATGAGGTTATAAATCTTGATCAGGAATTAAATAGTCAACGATATGGTATAGGTGTTTTTCATGAACATTATAAGGAATGGGACTTTGCTGTAGAAGCATATAAAAATCGGTTACTTCAAGATGATAAAGATGCAAAGCTGCAATTTAAATTAGCCTCTATATTGGATGAAAAATTATATACACCTGAACAAGCTTTAATGCATTATGAAAAAGCTTTGAAACTAGATAAAGTACGAGCGGAATGGCACTATTCCCTTGCCAATTGCTATGCAAAATTAAAGGATTATGAAAACGCAGCAAAGTGGTATAATAGCGCAATTGCTCGCCAGCAAAAACACACACCGGAGTGGTATCGAAAGCTTGGATTGGCACTAGAAAAGTCAGGGAAATTAACTCAAGCCCTAGAAGCTTATCAAGAAGCAGACCTGTTTAGCCGTCCTAGTGGTATTAATAACAATTTTTATAAAAAATATATTAAAGACTTGGCTACCCGATATGCGATTAGTTATGAATATTATCCAATAGATGACAGGATGGTTTTTTACGAAAGTATGGCTGGATCACGATTAATGTGTAATCCGTTAGCACTATTTAAGCGATTAATGAAAGACGAGGAATTTAAAAATTATATACATGTGTGGTCAATAAAGAGCCTTAGCAATGTACCGGATGAATATCGAAACCTTAGCAATGTTATATTTGTAAAGCGAGATACCGATTTGTATATGCGATATTCTTGTAGTGCTAAATTCATTATTACTAATTCGAAGTTATCCAAACATATAACTCGTAAACCGGGGCAGAAACTACTTGATACATGGCATGGTACTGCTTATAAAACTATAGGTGGTCATGATAGTGCTTCCCCTCTTGGTTTCAAAAATGCTAATAAGGTTTTCTTAACGACTACAAATATTTTAACGCCAAACCCACATATGTCGAACACCCAACCGGACTGTTACCAATTTAAACACGTTTATTCAGGGCAAATGGCAGAAACAGGTTATCCAAGGATTGATTCTACAATAAATATTAATTCCATGGAGAAACACCGATTGGCTGATGATTTGGATGTTGATTTAGACAAACCAATTGTGCTTTATGCCCCAACGTGGCGAGGCACATATTCCAACAATGTTTATGACGTTTCTAAACTACAGAATGATCTAACAAGGCTATCTAAGCTTGATGTTCAATTAATATTTCGCGGGCACCATTTGTCCGAGAAGCACATAAAAGGCAAACTCAATAATATTAAGGTAGTTCCTCCGGACATAGATAGTAACAAGCTTTTGGGGATAGTTGATTTATTAATCACTGACTACTCAAGTATTTTTTATGATTATTTGGTAACTGATAAACCTATTATCCATTACTTATATGACCTGGAGGAGTATACTAAAAGCCGCGGCCTGTATTTTGGTGTGGATGAACTCCCAGGCGATGTTGCTTATACTATTGATAAGGTTGTTGAATACATCAAACAAGATCTAAAGCCTGGTTATAAACCGTCGAAACAATACAAGGTTGCAAAACAGCAATTTTGTCCACATGAAGATGGTCATGTATCAGAACGGGTTGTCGACTGGTTCTTCCGCGGAAGGACTGAGCACGTCAAGCTAGTAAATACCGGTAGTAAGCCCTCTATTCTTGTTTATGGTGGAGATTTCACACCAGGCGACAAAACAGATAGTTTTATTAAAAAGATTAAAGAGCTAGATCTTACCAAATATAATGTTGATGTTATCATTCCGACAAATGTAGCTGGATCAGCCGAGAAAACCCAACAATTCAAATTATTGCCCGAGCAAACAATGATATACCCTTACATGGAAGGTATGATAATGACGCTACAAGAACGTCAGGCGATAGAGTATTATAACAAACATGATAATTTTGCCAGCGAAGATATGCGAGAAGCTTACGATAGGGCATTTAGGCGTGAAGTTAGGCGGGCGTTAGGTGATTCAAAATTTGTTAAAACTATAGACTATGCCGGCGATTCGAAGTTTTGGGCAAGTTTTTTAAGTCATGTAAGTGTAGTGGAATAAAAGAGACTGGTTTGTGAAGGTATTTCCCCATTCCCGTCTATTTATAGGGCGATTGTAACATTTATCTTAGTTGATAATTGCTATGCTCCTGATTTTACATGATGTTTTAGACGGTCGGCATAGTGGTAGGTAGGATGAGAAGGCCCACTAATATCCAGTATCAAGGATTTATAACCACTAAGGAGTTCGATGGAAAATAAGTGTTTTTCTATCATGAGAAAACGAATTTAACACGATGATATTTAAATAGAATGGAGGTGTATAGTTTTGGAAGATAATGCATCTAAGAACAAAACAAGAAAATTAACTAGCTTGTTTAAACTACCGCTTCATTATGCGGCTTTCAAGTTATATATAAAACGTGGTAATTTATCGGGCGCGTACCGAAATCTGAAGAAATTAGCACCAGTGTATAAGAGATCTCCTGCTTATCAAAATCGTTTGTCAAAGTTGGCTTTTCGTCAAAAATTGTGGAAGCAATCGTTGGATCACATTAATGCCGTTATCAATTTAACCGATGAAAACACTGCTTTAAAGCTTTACAAACGTAAAGCCGAGTGTTTAATTAAGTTGGGTGAATCAGCTAAAGCTATATCATGCTTGGATGCATATTTGCAGGTAAACCCAAATGACTCTCATGCCTGGTTTATGCAGGCAAATGAGTATACTCGACTCCAACAATGGGAAGGAGCTGCCAATAGCTTTGAAGCATATCTCAGGTTGCAGCCGGAAGATTCCATCGTAAGCTATCAACTGGGAGAATGTTACTTCAAGCTAAACAAAACAAGGCACGCAGAGGCCCATTTTGAACAGACCACTAAAAATTGCGATAGCAAATGTGTTGGCCAATCGCTTGCTTTCGCATATTACATGCTCGGCCTTATGCAGCTTATGAACAATAAGCCTCAATCGGCTACTAGTTCTTTCAATAAGGCCGTCAAGCAGGATCAGAAACTAAAAAGCAAGCGTTTTGGAATAGGAGTTTTTCATGAACATTTTAAGCAATGGAAATATGCCTTAGAAGCTTACAAGGATCGGTTGTCACAAAATGATAGAGATGCTGAATTGCAATTTAAGATAGCATCGATGTTAGATGGAATAAATCAGCCAGGACAGGCTCTTAGTTATTACGAAAATGCTCTAAAATTAGACAAAGTTAGATCGCCTTGGAACTTTGCATTAGCTAATTGTTATGACCAGCTAAAAGATTATGAAAATGCAGCTAAATGGTATAAGAACGCAATTGCCCGGCAAGAAAAACATCGCCCTGGAAACTATAGAAGACTAGGACACGCTCTTAGTCAACTTGGAGAAATGAAAGGGGCCTTAGAAGCATACAAAGAAGCAGAACTTTTTAGCTGTCCTAGCACCATTGATGAGGGGTTTTATAAAAAAAATATCACAAAAGCCAGAGTTCGATACGCCATAAGTTATGAACATTATTCTATAGACAATAAGATGATTTTTTATGAGAGTTTGGATGGCGCACGAATAATGGGGAACCCATATGCTATTTTTAAATATATTTATAACCACATCGATTTTAATGAATATACCCATGTTTGGGTAATAAGATCATTTGATGTCATACCCGATGAATTGAGAGCTAAAGACAATATCATTTTTGTCAAAAAGGGTTCTGATGCTTACTTTAGATACATATCTAGTGCTAAGTATCTGATATGCAACAATATATTTTCGGATTACATTGTACGTAAACCGGACCAGTTTTATCTGCAAACTAGCCATGGTATTTTTTATAAAACGGTAGGTCGTGACAGTTCGGGGACTCCGTTAGGAGTTGCAGGAGGGACACGTAATTTGCTCCAAGCCACTCATATTATAGTTCCAAACGAATATATGGCTGAAAAACAACCAAAAAGTTATTCAATAAAAGGTATAAGTTCCGGCCAAATTGCAAAAATAGGATATCCAAGAATAGATATCACAATCAATGCATCGGATGATGTTAAGCATCAAATAATGTCTAAACTAAAACTTGAGCCATCAAAAAAAACGGTTTTCTATGCGCCGACTTGGCGTGGAAGTTCTAAAACCAGCAATTGGTTTGATTCGGCTAAACTGGTAGCAGATTTAAAAATGTTAGCAGAACTTGATGTGAATCTTATATTTCGTAGTCATACGGAATCTGATCACTTATTAAAGAATGTAAAACTTCCCGACAACATTATTGTTCCACCGCCGGATATTCAAACAAACGAACTTTTAAGTATAGCTGATATACTTATCACTGATTACTCTAGTGTATTTTTCGATTTCATAGTTACGGAACGCCCGATTATTCATTATCTCCATGATGTAGAAGAATATGCCAGGGAGCGAGGCCTAAACCTGACTGAAGATGAGTTACCTGGAAGTGTGGTAAAAACAGGTGATCAATTGGTAGCAAGCGTCGTTGACAACCTTAATAATGATAGTCCTAGTTCACGTTACTTGGCCGCAAAAAAAAGATTTTGCCCTTATGATGATGGAAGATCAACCGAAAGAATCGTTCGCTGGTTCTTCTTGGAAGATGATCGGGATATAAATTTTGTTCATGAGGAAAAACTAGCTAAATCCTGGCTCTGCCTAGGCGGGATGCTAAGTGAAAAATCAAGCATTGAAAGCCTGGTCTCCAAATTAAATGAACTTGTGCAAGATGGTAATGTCGTCTCCATCATGCTAAATAAAGGATTGGAACGGGATAAAGATAAACTAAGGATGTTGAATGAATTAAAATCAAATATTAATCTTATCATCCATGCTGGTGTTATGCCAACAACTTTGGAGGAAGCTTCGGCAATTGAATATTTTAATCTTAATGGAAAATTCATTAATAAAAAAATGGAACTGGTTTATAAATATTCATTTAACCGTGAGGTTAGAAGATTATTTGGAGACAGCCAATTTGATGAAGTTGTTAATTACGAGACCGATTCTAATTACTGGAATGCTCTGCGCGATAGTATCCAAAGGTAGTACATTAGATTAGTGGTTAGTGATGTGTTAAATCCCCATCTATTTCAGATGGGGATTGCGTTCTCTTTTGCTGGTGATCCAAAATTTTCTACCAAATAATAGCTCCCTTTTTTCAACCTGAACAATTAAATTTAAAGCTCCTGTAACAATAAAATAGTTAACGATATGTTACACTATTTAACGTACTCGCTACTATAAAAAAGCAACAGATAATCCTTAACAATTTTCATTTGTTATGTAGGAGGCAGGTTTTACAGAATGATTACACACAAGTTATTAAGGAAAGTAATAGAGGGGACAAGAACCCCCAATTACTATTTAAAAAGAGCGAATACCTTCTGGAAAACCGGGGATAAACAAGAAGCAGGAAAAATTCTTGAAAATGGTTTGAAAAAGTATCCAAAAAATTTGAGAATTAGAGAGCAATATGCTGTTTATGCAATGAAAGTTAAAACATGGGATGATGCAGCTTTTCATTGGGAGTTTTTATTGAATTCAAAAAAGGAAAAGCCGTATTTTATTTTACGGTTAACGAAAGCACTTCAATCTGAAAACCGGTTGGATTTCAATAATTTGATTATGCTCTCTATGCTAAATCAAATAATGGGTAATCAAGTTCTTTCAGCTAATATTTTTGATGATGTTTTAAAGACCTTTCCAAATGAAATAAAGCAAGATGGGCTTGGTTACCGTAAACTAACTTTATTTGATAATGGAAAAAGTCGTATTGAATTTTATAAGAATCTAAAACCGACGAAATCCTTGGTTATAACATTCGATGCTGCCAAAATCCGTTGGAATGAGAAACCATTTGGTTTTAAATTGCTCCAAAGGCAAAATGTAGATATTATAGCTGTCAGGAAGAAAACAAAAAAAGACTACCATCAGGATTTGTCGAAAGATGCATTTGATCAGACAATTAAAGAATTGGCTGGTGGGTATGATAATAAATTTTCTTATGGGTACAGTCTTGGCGCATACTCGGCATTATATTATACTTCCGAAATGAACTGCCAAATATTGGCTTTATCTCCTAGACTGCCTATCCACCCTATTTATGGAACGAAAGAAGATAAAGGAAAACAAACCCTTCATCATACGCTGTCTCATAAGTTTAATGACAAGGCGTTTCCAATAATAATATATGACCCCAAAAATAAAACAGATAGAAAGTATGTCGAAGAATCGCTGCTAACCTCCTATCCCAAAGCACAATTGAAAAAGTTGCCATATGGTGGGCATAGAATGACTTTTCATTTACTTAGCATGGGGGTCTTGAAAGAATATGTATTAACATTTATTAATGAGGGAAGTGTGCCAGCATATGACAGAAATTTAAAATCGCAATCACCTAATTACTGTAGATTACTGGGCGAAGCCTGTTTAAAGCATAATAAAATTGGGTGGGCTTATGATTTATCATTAAAGGCTTTGGAATTAGAGCCTACTAATAAACGTGCAATTAAGTTTAGGGTGGACGTGTTGGAAAAATTAAATCGTAAGGAGGAGGCTATAAAGATAGTTGAAAAATCGGTTGAAATGGATCCAAAGAATTTAGATAATCGATTAATGCTAATAGACTTGTATCTGGATAACAAGGACATTACTGTAGCTAAAAAAGAATTAGATAAGGCCTGTAAACAATTTAAACGAACCCCTAAGTTGATAAAAAGAGAAACACGAATATATAATGCCTGGGAAAATTCTATTTCCTAACTAATATGGAACTTTTCTTTGTTTATAAAAATCCCGTCTTTGTGGCGGGATTTTTATATAGATAATTTAAACAATGTACATTCCGTGTCAAGTAAATATACACATGACCTAAAGAATGGATGACTGTCCTCCGGCTAATGAAGGTATCTGCCAACGCCAACGGAAACATTAACCAAATATGTGCAGTAGTAAGTTGTTACAAAAACATCATTTATGTTATGGTTTTGCATACTGTTCTTGTCTAGTGCTGCTCTTCCTGCTCAGCAATCGACCGTTCAAACAGTTCAATTCTCGAAGTTGGAGGAGATAGTTTAACATTCGATTCCTTATCCTCTTCGTTGTTGTCTTCAAGACTGGGAATAATTAACTCATCTACAACATTTTTAGATGCCCTTCCTAAGGTGTCTCCAAAGAAATATTGAACAAATGGCTTTATTTTCTCCATTTCAAAGTCTTTTTTGTTAATTGTTTTTAGCATTTCTTCCGTGGATTTCACCAATGGCCCCGGGATAAAATTAAAATAATTGTAATAAAAGTCACGATCCTGAATATATTTTTCGACGTCATAAGCAAAGAAAATCATTGGCCTATTTAAGAGTGCATATTCAAAGCAGACAGAAGAATAATCGGTTATTAAAAGATCCGTTATTAGTAATAAATCATTGATTTCCCTATAATCACTTAAGTCATAAAAAAAGTCAGCAAATTCATATGGAATATCCAATTTATTTTGCACGAAAGGATGGATTTTAAACAGAAAGACATACTCTTCGTGCAATGCTTCATAAAGCTTTTTAAAATTGAGTACCTCAAATGGATAATGCGCCGAAGCTTGGCCATTGCCGCGAAAGGTCGGAGCAAACAAAATAACTTTTTTGTTCTTCAAAAAAGGGTATTTTTGATGTAATGTGTTAACCACATATTTTTTATATTCTTCATCAAAAAATATATCTGACCTTGGCACACCTGTTGCATAAACTTTGTCTATGGTTATTCCGAATCCTTCCGCATAATTCTTTCTCACACCTTCACTGCTTACCGCAACTTTTGTATAGTTTCGATGATTTTTCGATCTAGGTGATGGTCCACCTGGTCTTCCCAGCCTGCTGAACCCGAATGTTTTAAAGGCTCCGGCCGCATGCCATACTTGAATTAGATCCGCATTTTTACGAATGCTTAATGGGTATACCATTGGATAAAAGTCATCTAGCAAAATTATTTTTGCAGTTGCAAAATGAAACGCAATTCGAATCAAGTCAAAAAATGATTTTTTGTTGTTAATTCGTTCATTAAACAAAAATTTCATATCCAAATCTAAGTTCCGTTTATACAATTCTTCATACACAAAAAAGAAATTCCCATTTAATTCTGAACGGCTGTCAGAAGCAAATGCGACCTTTTTCTTCTTAATTGGAAATAAGCAACATAGAATATAGACCAGTTTAAAAAATTTGCGCTTAATTGCTTTGGTATACCTACCTTCATTTGCCTTACTTTCATCATCAAGTTCTCTCGGATCATATGATTGGAGTAAGGTATTTTTGAACCGCACCGTTTTCGTATACTTATCCAGTACAATTATCAAGTTATATTTCAACACTTTTTTCGTGGAGAAAAAGTGAAGCTTTGTTGCAAAAAGCTTATCCCCGAGAAATTTTTTTGCGCTTGATAACGAAATGATTTTTTCATATTTCACATCATCTTTATTAGCTACCATTTGTTCCAATTTGATATATACATCATAATCGCCAGATTCCAATGGTTTATCCATGTTAATCGTTGATAAGTCAATGCTGCCCTTGAAGCCGCTTAATTGTTCTTCATCTGTCTGTTCATCTTGAACATCTATTACGTCACTTAGCATGCAATTCATTAAAGGGATTTGATACATTTCTTTTTCGAGGATCTCATCATCTGTCATTTCTTCACATGTTTCATCATCTTGGGTACATACGTTATGCTTTTGACGATAAAGATCAAAATCTATTTTCGGGATGATTAGTAACGTCTTTCTAATTCTGTTTTCTTCATAAGTAGTCAAACCATCAATTGTTGCATAGCCCTCAATATCAAAATATGGGCCATATAAACTAAGCTTTGTAATACCACTATTAACTTTTGCTTGACGTTTGACCTCTGCTTCTTTATTATCAATCGAAGATATAAACAATAAAACCACCTCTATTTATCAGTTGAAAGGAAATGTTTAACAATTTTGTTAGTCACGTTATTAACTTGGTCAAAATTATAAGCAATCATCCGGCTGGAATCAAAATACTCGTTTTTTTCTCTCTCATTAATCCACGCTGAAAGTCTTGATAGATCCCGTATAATTGCGGCATCCGATATTTTTTCAATTGCTATATAAAAACCGCGGTTCTTCGAATAATCGGCTAAATCTGGTACAAATTGAGCCATTGGCTTTTTCAATAATGCAAATTCAAAAATGGAAGAAGAGTAATCTGTGATAAATGCATCAGCAACGAGCATCCATTCATTGATACCTTGACGTTCTGCAACAAATACATTTGAACAATTCTTCAGTCTTTCAACGGATGATGGTTCCATATACGGATGAGCTTTAAATATAATCCTTCTGTTATTTTGTACAGAGTGAGATAAATGTATGACCGAATCTATAATATCAAGCTGTGTTTCCAAATGAGTACCTTTTGCTCTGTACGTCGGGGCAAACAAAATATTAATGGTATCTCTGTCTTTTAAAAATGGGTATGTACGATACAGGTTATTCCTTATCTTTGCAGCATACTTCTTGTTAGTGAGCAAATCTGTCCTTGGAATACCAAGTGCAAAGATCTTATTTTGCTCCATATGGAATGCCTCTGCATAATGTTTTGTAAATTTATTTGCTGATATGTATACAAAGTCATAGTTTGAATGAACAGGAACAAGATTAATATAAGATTGTGATGGTCCAAATTTAGTTCCAACTGTACTGCGTCCAAATTTTTTGAAAGCACCTGCTGCATGCCATAATTGGATTACTTTCAAACTTTTTCTTTGCTTGACAAGATATATTGGCAAATAATAATCATCCAAAATCAAATACCGGGCATTTGCTAATGTTATAATTTCTTTAAACAGCTTAAGATTCATCTTGTTCACCCCATGAACAAGATGAATCTTAATGTTTGGCTCCTGCCTTTGCACTTCCTCATATACCAGACGTAAATTATCATCCAAATGGTCCGTTCTGTATAGTGCAATAATCATTTTATGGCTATCTGTTTTCCTAACAAGGCATAAAAACGTATAAACTGCTTGAAAGCACAATTTATAAAATATGATGTATATATGCTTCATAAAACGAACATATTTCATTTAAATTTTCCACCTCATGACCGTCTTTCCCCAAGAGCTGGATAGGTCACTTTCAAATGCATTGGTCACTTCCTCAAGCTTGGATACATTGTGCACATTACCTACCAGCGTACTTAAATAGTCGAGGACATCAGGATATTCACTATAAATATTAACTGCCCTTTGAAAGTCCGCAGTACCACTTCTACTACTTCCAAGTAGTGTCAAGCCTTTTTCCAATACCATTCTTGTATTGACTTCAATTGGATACTCGCTAACACCCAGCAAGCAGATGGTGCCCTCTGGGTTGATATGATCAATAATTTGGTCAATTGCATACTGGCTTCCCTTGCCGCCTGCACATTCGATTGCATGATCGATGGTAAGTTCATCAGGAATTTCATCAATTTTAATGGCATCATCTACGAAAGAAAAATGATTCAGTTTATAATCCGTTTTTCCAAAGATGATGACTTTACTTTTCGGGTAAAGCTTTTTGAGAATCAGACAAGAAATAAAACCTAAATTGCCATCGCCCCATACACCAAATGTGTTTCTCTTTTTATGAGCTCTACTTTCAAACCGGCTTACAGCATGAACAGCTATAGTTACAAGCTCTGTAAATGCGGTGACTTCCATATTCAATTCCTGAGGTAGCACTACCAAACGATCCCTGCCCATAAAGACATAATCCTGCATATAACCATCGTAGCCACTGGATCTGAACTTGCTTGTCCGCAAATAATTCTCTGCAATGTAGGGATCTTTTTCCATTGGCGTATTAGGTACCATAACAACCTTGGTTCCTATAGGGAATTCCTTCGCAGGATCAAAAACTACCTCGCCGACACCTTCATGTATCAAAGCCATTGGCAGTTTTTTCTTCATCGCTTCTTTCCCTCTGGCCCCCGTATAGTATCTTTGATCTGCCGCGCAGATGGATAAATGTGTTGGGCGTACGACCACATCATCAGATATAATACTTCTATCCTTATATGTAACCTCAAATTGTCTAGGTGAAACAAGACGATAAACTTGATTAATCATTGATCCAGGCTCCCTTTAATAATCGCATTTGCAACTTTTAAATCGTACGGAGTGGTTACCTTGATATTGAATACCTCACCTTGAACCAGTTTCACTTTTTCCCCGCTCAAGGAAAAGATTTTGCATGCATCGGAAAGAATCTCTTTGTCCTCTTTTGACAATTTACCATATAGCTCTTTTAGTTTTTTAATTTGAAATGTCTGTGGCGTTTGTCCTTGATACATATAATCTCTAAGCGGGATGTCTGAAATGAACGTTTCATCCTGAGATTCCACAATTGTGTCGATAGCATTTATTACCGTATCGACTGCACAATGCTGTAAACCAAAATCGATATTTTCCTGAATAATACGGTGTGTCAAAAAAGGTCTTACAGCATCATGCGTTACAATAATATCATCGTCATTCAAGCCATTTTCCGTATCAATGAAATCAATGATGTTCATAATCGTTCCGTTTCTGTCAGAACCTCCGCTGATTACCTCTACTTTTGGAAGGTCGATTCCGTATTTTTTTAATATGTCATTTGTGTGGTTGATCCACTCTTTTGGTGTTGCTATGATAACCTTTTTGAATTTGTCGTTTAGTAAAAACTTTTCAATTGTATGCACGATGATTGGTTTGTCATTTAAAGTCAAAAATTGCTTCGGCATTGGAACATTTCCCATCCTTGTTCCCTTTCCGCCAGCTAGAATACCTGCATAAATCAAATTTTTCACCTCATAAATAGTTGATGCGGATATTATAACATATATTGTCGAAGAACTTCATATTTTTGCTGGGAAATGATTTATTATGTTTTACTCTCATACTATGAATCAGATCGGGTATACTGTTCCCTAAAGGTTTATTTGAATGTAGAATTATGCTAAGGTATTGTTTGGTAAATAAAGGGTAGCACAAATAGGGGGTATCCAATGATCCTTATTTTTGGTGGGAAGGATGGAAAAATAGACAATAGGATACACTGGGATTACAGATCTAGCTAGGTCAAAATGGTTGAAATACGGCGCGGAAGTTTAAAACAAGCTAACCACAGAGGCTTTTTATCGGAAGTTTTACTATTTAGAAGACGAGTGTGCCAGTGAGCGTGTAGTGAGTGAATGAGGTATCAAAGCTGAGGTATTGGCCTCATTGGAGGGTTTATCCCACTATCAGCATAAGCCTTCTTTTTATTGTTTTTTATCATGGTTACTTGTATAATTTATGAAGGTTTAATAAATAGAATTATAATAAACAGTATGAATAAAGCGTGCTTCCCATCGAAAGGATATACATATGAAATCTGCAATAACAGTTCTTAAAGAGCAATTTAAACATTTTTATTTAATACGGCGGCTTTCCCTAT
>NZ_JBPPZG010000085.1:0-15384 GCF_051918545.1 Pseudogracilibacillus amylolyticus (SeqCode)
AGCTATTTTAGCATCATTGGTATAATGAAGTGAACGCTGACCTCTGAACGGGGTTGGCGTTTTTTTGTGTGCTTGAGTTGCGTGGATAAATCGTGTTCTTCGTGGATAAATTTATAATTAGCTGGTTAAGCCCCGGCTCCGTGGTTAAATCTCGAATTGCGTGGTTAAATCGCGTTCTTCGTGGTTAAATTTATAATTAGCTGGTTAAGCCCCAGCTCCGTGGTTAAATCTCGAACTAGCTGGTTAACCGCTGTTCGAGCGACGGGCCACCACATTTTTATTCAAGAGCTTTACGGTTAACTATTGAAGTCCTCATGTTTTAATCTTTATCTTGTTAAAATAAAAAACTGTCTTTTTACAAAAAAGACAGTTTTCCCCTCTTATTATTCTACTTTTACGATCCAATTAAACGGATCTTCCACTTTTCCGTACTGAATACCTGTTAACGTATCGTACAATTTTTTAGCGATTTCACCAGTTTTTCCTTCATTAATGGTGTAGTCTTTTTCTTCCCACGTCAGCTGACCGATTGGAGAAATGACAGCCGCGGTGCCTGTTCCAAATGCTTCTTCTAATGTCCCGTTTTCATGTGCTTCGGCGATTTCTTTCATCGCAATTCTTCTTTCAACAACTGGAACACCCCAAGATTTTAGTAATTGAATGACAGAATCACGTGTTACACCTTCTAAAATACTACCATTTAATTTAGGAGTAATAATTTCTCCATTAATTTTGAAGAAAACATTCATGCTACCGACTTCTTCAATGTATTTTTTCTCTACACCGTCCAGCCATAAAACTTGCGCAAATCCGTCTTTTTCCACAATTTCTTGCGCCATCAAGCTTGCGGCATAGTTTCCGGCAGTTTTGGCTTCACCTGTTCCACCTAATACAGCGCGCACATATTTATTTTCTACCGCAATTTTTACTGGATTAATTCCTTCTTTATAATAGGCACCAACTGGAGATAAGATAATCATAAATTTATATTGTTTGGAAGGTGCAACTCCCAGGTACGGTTCTGTAGCTATAATGAAAGGCCGGATATATAATGAGGTTCCTTCTTCATTCGGAATCCAGTCTTTTTCAATTGTTAATAGTTTTTTTAAAGCTTCGAGCGCTAAGTCTTCATCGATGTGCGGAATACATAGTCTGTCGTTTGAGTGATTCAAGCGTGTGAAATTTTTCTCAGGTCGAAATAATTGAACATCGCCACTTTCTGTAACATAAGCTTTTAATCCTTCAAAAACGGTTTGCCCATAATGAAAGATGATCGCAGCTGGGTCAAGTGTCAAATTTTGATATGGAACAATTTGCGGATCATGCCAGCCTTTTTCTTCTGTATAATCCATGCTGAACATATGGTCAGTAAACACACGACCGAACTCTAAGGTTTTCCAATCTGGTTTTGGTTTCTGATTTTTTGTATATTCCACATTGATAGTTTGTACTTTCATAACTCTATCTCCCTCGTATTATATATTTCAAGAACAAAAATTTGCTCTTTGACAACTAAATATTTGCGTTACCATTGACTGCGGTAATAATAAAATGAAAACTGCTTGCCATTGACGTCGCGAGGTCAATGATGGCGGTCATTGGACAGAGGATAATTTACCCCAATTTCCCCCCCTGGATACCGCGTGATGTCCCTAGATAATAGAATTGGAATAGGTCTAACTGGGAATATGCTGTTATCTCCTCGTAGTGATAATATGAACGAAATTATCTTCTATTATAACGTATATAGATATAAATTTGTTATTAGTTATATAAAACTTGGAAATCTTCGGTCAAAATATTGAAAGATGATGATATTAATGCTACAGTAAATCAGACTAAATTTATCCGAAATATTTAATTTAAATATAACCGATGCGTAACACGAAAGCTAAAAATGAATATGTTAAACTAATCATGTAGGAGGTCTATAAAATGAAATTGACAGACTTAAAAACGATGGATGAAAGACTAGAGTTATTAGAAAAAACAGCAACGAATTTCTCAGGTCGTGCACGCGAACATGATGAAGCAGGTTCTTTTCCATTTGAAAATTTTGCAGAGCTTAAAAAAATAAATTATCCTGCACTTGCGATACCGAAAGAATATGGTGGGTTAGGGATCTCTTTATATGAAATGTTAAAAATGCAGGAGACGATTGCACAATATGATGGATCAACAGCATTGTCCATCGGCTGGCATATGGGAATTACAAAGCATACTGGTGAAACAAATGCTTGGGATAAAGCGACGTATGAAGCTTTTGCCAAAGATGTTTTGGAAAAAGGCACATTATTAAATAATGCCGCGACAGAACCTGCAACAGGGAGTCCGACTCGGGGTGGAAGACCGGAAACGGTTGCGAAAGAAACAGAAGACGGTTGGATTATTAATGGACGAAAATCATTTACTACACTTGCTCCGATTTTAGATTATATTTCGGTTAGTGCGTCGATTGATGGAACGGAAAAAGTAGGCAGCTTTCTCGTCCGACGTGAACTCGATGGTGTTAAGGTGGAAGAGACTTGGGACTCAATCGCGATGAAAGCAACGGGAAGTCATGATTTAGTACTTGAAAATGTGAAACTGAAAAAACAAGATTTATTAATGCACATTACACCAGGAGATAAAGGAGCACAAGGGTGGTTGCTCCATATTCCGGCATGTTATTTAGGGATTGCCAAAGCTGCTCAAAAATATGCGATTGATTTTGCAACAACTTATTCACCATCGAGCATTAAAGGGACGATCTCCGAGATCCCGGCTGTTAGACAAAAAATTGGTGAGATGGAACTTCGCGTATTAGAAGCAAGTACATTTTTATATTCCACCGCTAAAAAATGGGATGAAGGCGATGAAGATACAAGAAATGCAATGAAAGCGGAACTTGGTGCGGTAAAATTATCCGTTGTTAATAAAGCATTAGAAATTGTAGATCTTGCCATGCGCATCGTCGGAGCAAGAAGTTTATCTGCTAAATGTCCGCTCCAACGGTATTATCGTGATGTAAGAGCTGGTCTTCATAATCCACCGATGGACGATATGACGATTATGGGTCTTGCTAGTTCGGCTATACAAAAACAAACTTGACATTTTTCATTAATAGGATATTTTAAATATAAGTGATTTTTAAAGGAGGGCTTGTATGCAAGTGTTTGAGCAATCTGATGCGATAAAACGACTTCCAGATCAGTTTTTTGCTAAACTTGGAAAAAGAGTACAAGAGCTAGTTAAACAAGGGCACGATGTAATTAATTTAGGTCAAGGTAATCCCGATTTACCGACTGCCGATCATATTGTGAAAGCTCTACAAAAAGCGGCGGAAGATCCGATAAACCATAAATATTCACCATTTCAAGGTTTTCCGTATTTTAGGAAAGCGGTAGCTGATTTTTATAAACGAGAATATGATGTAGATCTGAATCCAGATGAGGAAGTCGCATTAATGTTTGGATCAAAAATCGGTCTATTCGAAGTTAGTCAATGTTTACTGAATCCTGGGGACTTGACGTTACTGCCAAACCCTGGTTATCCAGATTATTTATCAGGTGTCGCATTAGCAAATGCTAAACATGAATTCATGCCACTTTTAGCCGAGAACGGATTTTTACCGGATTATAGCAAAATTTCTGAAGAAGTGTTAGAAGAAGCGAAATTGATGTTTTTAAATTATCCGAACAATCCTACGGCCGGAGTTGCGACACGTGAATTTTTTGATGAAACAGTAGCGGTCGCAAAAAAACATAATATTTGTGTCGTCCATGATTTTGCCTATGGGGCGATTGGATTTGACGGTGTTAAACAACCTAGTTTCCTTGCGTCAAAAGGGGCAAAAGATATCGGAATTGAAATGTATACACTATCTAAAACGTACAATATGGCAGGCTGGCGTGTGGCGTTCGCTGTTGGAAACGCATCAGTCATTAAGACGATTAATTTATTGCAAGATCACTTGTTTACTAGTTTGTTTGGAGCAATCCAAGAAGCGGCTACCGCAGCGATTTCTGGGGATCTCACGTTTATCGATGAATTAGTAGAAACGTATGAGAGAAGAAGAAATGTTCTAGTCGAGAGTTTACATAAAATCGGCTGGGAAGTGGAAGCACCTAAAGGAACATTTTTTGCATGGTTTAAAGTTCCTGAGGGCTATACGTCTGCTGAATTTGCAGATTTGTTGCTGGAGGAGGCACATGTCGTTGTTGCTTCTGGAAATGGATTCGGTTCGTTGGGAGAAGGGTATATCCGTATTGGACTGCTTGATTCTGAGGAGCGTCTTCGGGAAGCGGCAGATCGGATTGGAAAACTAGGATTATTTCGAAAACAATAAAATGTTTGACAAAATCCCACAAGACTTGTAATATAGTAAACTATAAAATTAAATGATAACTTATCAAGAGTGATTGAGGGGTCAGGCCCAATGAAATCACAGCAACCTTCCACACGTTGGAGTTGGTGCTAATTCCTGCAGAATGATTCCGTTCTGAAAGATAAGGTTTAAAGATAAAATAACCCCTCTTTCAAATGGAAGAGGGGTTTTTAGTTGTGACTTGGACATCACTAAAACGTTCTATTCGATGACGAACGATTACAAGATAAATAGTTAAGAATGTTACTTTTGAAATGGTTTAGTTCTTATTGCGTTGAAGTAAACTGTGCAGTAGTTGTTGTGTAGTGATAATTTATCGCTCCGGAAATACACTGCGCGCATCCTAAGGCGGCTGCTGAGCCCCTACGTGCTACGCACTTGGGTCTCACCTAGGCCTATCCTTCCACGACGCACAGGACGTGCCCGCGGAAAACAACGGTTCGTAGCGGAAAACAACCTAAGCACTTATTCAACTGTTTATGGATAATTAGCAACAAAGTTTATTAAAACATACAAAAGAAAATCCGAACTAATCCAAAGTCCAATTGAAGAACTTTAAATCATAGTTTCGATTTCAATGTGAGCCTTTTTAAGATGTGAAATGAATCAAAATAGTGTATGAGTTTTAATTATGGAGCGATTCGCGCATTGTTCCAAGGAGGAAATTTTATGATTAAGCTTCAACAAATTAAAAAAGTCTTTCAAACAAAAAAAGAAAATGTAATTGGTGTGGACGATGTATCCTTACATATTAAAAACGGTGAAATATACGGAATCGTCGGATATAGTGGTGCTGGAAAAAGTACATTGCTCCGTTGTATTAATTTATTAGAGCGTCCAACGAGCGGAAAGATCATTATCGATGGAGTGGATGTAACTGCCCTTTCCATTAAAGAACTACGTAAAGCCCGCCAATCGATTGGGATGATTTTTCAAGGTTTCCATCTCGCTTCATCGAAAACTGCTGCAGAAAATATTGCTTTTTCATTAAAAGTTGCAGGAGTACCAATTCCAGAAAGAGAGAAGCGAGTAAAAGAACTGCTGGAGTTAGTAGGACTTGCCGATAAAGCTGATCATTATCCGGCACAGTTAAGTGGAGGGCAGAAACAGCGAGTAAGTATTGCTAGAGCACTTGCGAACAATCCAAAAGTGTTACTTTCGGACGAAGCAACATCTGCACTAGACCCAAGTACGACAAAATCGATTCTTAACTTGTTGAAAAAAATTAATCAAGAACTTGGAATCACAATTGTCTTAATTACTCATGAAATGGAAGTCGTTAAAGAAATTTGTCACCGTTGTGCAGTAATGCAAGATGGAAAAGTAGTTGAAGAAGGAAAAACATATGATATTTTTAGTAATCCACAAAACGAGTTAACGAAAAACTTCATTGAAACGGTTTTACAGTTTACCATACCGGAAAAATTACTAGATGCTTGCACTGGTACGATTATCCGTTTACAGTTTCAAGGTACCACTGCCAATGAAGCGATCGTTTCGGATATGTTACAACAGCATCCTGTCTCAGGAAATATTTTACACGGGAAAGTAGAATACATTAATGAAGAACCGCTTGGGATCTTCATTATGGAATTAAGCGGGGAAAAAGCTGATATTAATAAAGCGATTCGTTATTTGGAAAAACGGATGCAAAAAGTGGAGGTGATTCAACATGGAAGCTCTCATTAATTTACTGCCAGAATTAAATAAAGCATTTTTTGAAACATTGTATATGGTCGGAATTGCAGTCGTTGTTGCCATATTAATTGGCATGCCGCTTGGAATAGTGCTTTATGTTACAGATAACGGATTAATCTTAGAAAATCGTTTTATTAAGGCAGTTGCGGGTGTTGTTACAAACTTAGTCAGATCGATCCCATTTATTATTTTACTCGTATTTTTACTACCATTTACGAATTTTTTACTCGGAACACAGATTGGACCGACTGCGGCTGCAGTACCATTATCGGTCGCAGCGATTCCATTTTTTGCTCGAATTGTCGAATCATCAGCACGAGAAATTGACCGGGGTGTCATCGAAGCAGCTGTATCTGTTGGTGCAAAACCATGGACGATCATAAAAGATATTATTTTACCAGAAGCAAAACCGGGCATCATTAGTGGCCTAACAATTACGATTATCAGTTTAGTAGGATACTCCGCAATGGCTGGAACCGTTGGAGGAGGTGGGATTGGGGATTTAGCGATTCGTTACGGATATTACCGTTACGATAACACGGTAATGTATACAACGGTCGTTGTGTTAATTGTACTCGTACAAGTCATTCAATTTACTGGTGATTTCATTGCCAAGAAAGTAAATAAAAGATAAGTATTCATCCATTTATTAAATGAAGGAGAAAAAAAACATGAAAAAATTTAGCGTACTATTAATTGCAGTACTTTTCGTTGTCGCGCTTGCAGCTTGTGGTGGTAGTAATAACAAACAAACGGACGAAAACGGAACAGGAAATGATGAAGCAACAGAAAAAGATGCCATTACATTTGGTGCAACGACAGGACCATATAGTGATATGGTAACGAAGGCAATTAAACCATTATTAGAGGAAAAAGGATATACAGTAGAAAACATCGAGTTCAGTGACTACATCCAACCAAACAATGCACTTCATAACGGTGACATAGATGCAAACTTATTCCAACATAAAATTTATTACGAAGCTTTTGCGGAAGAAAATAACATAGACTTATCTGAACTGATTATTGTACCAACAGCACCAATGGGGCTATTTTCGAATAAATATGATTCCGTGGAAGATATTGAGGATGGAAGTACCATTACAATTGCAAACGACCCAACGAATTTATCAAGAACATTAGTGATGCTTCAAGATGAAGGGTTAATTAAAATTGCTGACGATGCGGATCCACTAACAGCATCTGTAAAAGATATCGAAGAAAATTATAAAAATTTACAGATCCATGAAGTGGAAGCAGGTCAATTACCACGTACTGTTGATAGTGAAGATTTAGCATCTGTACCAGGAAACTTCGCTTTAGCGGCAGGATTTGATTTACTAGATGCGATTGCTCTTGAAAACATGCCTGATGATTACAGAAACCGCGTTGTTGTTAATACCGAAGACATCGATGCATCATGGGCAAAAGATATTATTGAAGTAATTGAATCAGACGCATTTGAAAAAATCATCGATGAAGAATTCCAAGGTTTCGGAAAACCAGAGTGGATGCAGTAGAGTTAGGAAGAGAATGGGACAAAATATTTTTAATAAAGAAAAATCCAAACTATAGTATGGATATAAAACCCGCTACGGAAATATACTTTTCGCATTCTTAGAGCTGCTGCTTTTAGCCCCTACGTGCTAGGCACTTGGGTGTCATTTATGCTTTCCTTCCGCGATGGACAGTGAAGCGAACAGAGGCGGTATTAAACGATGAAATAAATAAAGATGACGTACTCGTTAATAGCTATATTAACTGAATATGAGGGTAGATATTAACGTGACAAAGGGATTTATTAGAGAAGGGCCATCCCAAAAAGTGAATTCTCATTGACCTTTTGGATAGCCCTTTTTATTATAGAAATTTCCCGGCAGGTTAAAGAAGAGATATGTCAAAATTGCCAGAAAATATCCATATAAAGTTACTTGCTTAGTCCATCGGAGATAATATCAATATTATATTTTAGATATTTAATATACGTATCTACTTCATCACCAGGGTTCCCAATTTCGTCTGAGTAAATTGGTTTTTCATAAATGTCTACACCTGATTCTTTTGATACAGTTTCCATTGGACGTTCGTCTACGTTTGATTCAAGAAATAAAACTGGTACATTATTTTCATCAATAAATTTAACTAGTGATTTTATTTGTTCAGGAGAACCATTCTCCTCTGTATCTACTTTCCAAATACATGCTTCTCCCATATCATATCGATCAAGCATATATTGGAATGCACACTCGCTTGTCACTAAAATTTTATTCTCTTCTGGAAGAGCTCCTAGTCGTTCTTCATATTCTTTTTCAACTTCTTTTAGTCGATTTAAATAATCACTTGCGCGCTCCTCATAATACTCTTTGTTATCAGGGTCTACTTCAATAAATGCATCGCGCATGTCTTCTACCATGTGAATTCCTACGACCGGGTCAATGAATGAATGTGGGTTAACTTCTTCTTCTCTTGTTGCTTCATCACGTAAATACATTGGCTCGACTCGTTCTGTTAAACTATACACTTTGGATTTGTCTTGACCAACAGAGTCAATCATCTTGAAAAACCAACCTTCTTCTCCACCTTCTAAGTTCATCCCATTATAAAACAAAATATCTGCATCTGTTGCTTTTTTAATATCTTCTGGAAGCGGTTCGTATTCATGTGGATCCGTTCCTGTTGGTACTAAGTTATGAACCTCAACTTTATCACCGCCAACTTCTCGTACCATGTCCGTAATGATGGTAAACGAAGAAACTACTTGTAATTTATCCCCGTTAGTTTCCGCCTCTGTTGCTTCTTTCGTATCACCTTGCTCTGTATTTGAAGAGGCATCATTTCCCCCACAAGCTGCAAGGATAAGCAGTGCAAAACTTGCTACAAATATAAATTTTAAATACTTCCTCATTCTTCCCTTACTCTCCTTTTTACTTTAAGTAATATATTTTTCAACTTTCCCCAAACAAGCAGTCTTACTTTTCTATAGCTACTTTACGCTTACTTTTTTGAAGCATACGCCAAAAAGTTCCTTGCTTCGGTGAAAAGAGAAATATAAGAATAAATATTGCAGTTGTAGCCAATACAATGATTGGGCCTGACGGTAAATTATAAACAAAACTGAAATAGAGCCCTAATATGGAAGATATCGCACCAAAAAAAGCTGCTAAAAATATCATTGTAGACAAACGGTTTGTTAACAAGTAGGCTGTCGCTGCAGGAGTAATCAACATCGAAACAACGAGAATAACTCCTACTGTCTGTAAAGATGCAACGGTAACTAATGTTAATAAAACCATAATTCCATAATGAATCAATCTCACTTTTAATCCGTAAGCAGCTGCCATCGTCTCGTCAAAGCTTGATACGAGTAGTTCTTTGTAAAAGAGAATAACCGCTAATAAAACAATGGCTCCTACGATTAATGTAATCACCATATCAGATGTACGAACAGAAAGTACGTTCCCAAATAAGATCTGCGTTAAGTCTGTCGCACTTTGCGCAACTGTAATTAAGATAATCCCTAGCGCAAACATTGCCGAGAACACTAGACCAATAGAGGAATCGTTTTTAATCCGACTGTTTTGACTGATAATACCAATTCCTAAAGCGGTAAGTACACCTGTTACTACGGCTCCATAAAAATAATTGATTCCAAGCATATACGAAATCGCGACACCAGGAAGCACTGCATGGGAAATCGCATCTCCCATTAGCGCCATTCCACGAAGAACAATAAAACTTCCAATTACCCCGCAAATAATTCCAACCATAATCGATGTGACAAATGCTTTTTGTAAAAATTCGTAGGTCATTAAATCTTGAATAAACTCCACTACACTCCTACCTCCAGACCTTGAGCCAATGCAATTTTCATATTAAAGCAACGTTCCATATTTTCCGTCTGGAATACTTTTCGAACTGGACCTGCACCATACAATTCTTTATTAATGAGTATGAGGTCATCAAAATAGTTTTCGACCTTTGATAAATCATGGTGTACGACGAATATTGTTTTGCCCGCATTACGTAAATCTTTAAGGATGTTAATAATCACTTCTTCACTAGCTACATCAATTCCGACAAATGGTTCATCCAGGAAAAAGAAGTCTGCTTTTTGTGCCAATGCTCGTGCAAGGAATACGCGTTGTTGTTGTCCACCTGAAAGTTCTGCTATTTGCCTGTTGCTAAAGTCTTGCATACCAACTTTTTCCAAACATTGAGCGGCTAACGCTTTATCTTTTCTTTTCGGTCGTCTAAACAAGCCAAGATTAGGAAATGTTCCAAGCAGAACAGTATCTTTTACAACGATCGGGAAGTCCCAGTCAATATTGCTTCGCTGTGGTACGTAAGCTATTTTTTTGCGAACATGATCGATCGGCTCACCGCATATTTCTACGGTTCCACTGTCTTTTGGAATTAACCCAAGTACTGCTTTCATTAACGTTGATTTACCTGCACCATTCGGCCCGATAATTCCGATTAAATTACCCGTATCAAATGAGAATGAGATATTTTTTACGACTTCATTTCCATAATAAGAGACACTTAAATTTTTCACATTTATGGTTCCTTCCATATAATTTCACCTTCCAACAAAATGTTTTTATTTATATATATATTCGCCATGAACTAAAGTTTTTACCACGTGCAACATTTCTAAATACATATTAATATATTTATCATCGTTTGTAAATCTTTTTCTCTAAAATTTTAAAAAATATTCGAAATAAATACTTACATATGTATATGTAAATGGCATCGGTTAGGTTATTTCAGGTACCAAACAAAAAAACCTGCTTTACGTAGCAGGGTTTTTTAGGGATGATAAGGATTTATATGTACAAGTACATCTTCTATTTCATTATGCTTATTTAGTAGCGCATGTTTTGCCTCACTAGCTATCGTGTGGCCTTGTTTTACAGTTATATTTGGATCGACACTGAGCCGCAAATCGATGACGACGTAGCTTCCATGAGTTCTTGCTAACATTTGATCAACACGGAGCACGCCATCCACTTGGAGCACGGTCTGTTTATATTTTTCTACTTCCTTAGGAGGGAGTACCTTTTCCAAAACAACGGTTGCTGATCCTTTGATAAGATGATAACCGACTTTAATAACGATAACTGAAACGATAATCCCGGCAATTGCGTCTCCATATATGAGGAAAGAAAGGTTTAATTTTTCACCTATGATAGCTAATCCGACCCCGGCCAATGCCGCTAAAGAAGATAAGGAATCTGAACGATGGTGCCATGCTTCACTAATTAGAGCAGTACTATTATATTTTTTGCCGAGAAAAAGTTTATAATAAAATAGAATTTCTTTTACAACAATGGACGTAATTAAAATAATTAACGCAAGAGTTCCTGGCGCTTCAGGGATATCACCAAAAAGTACTTTAATGGATGATAAACTAATTTCGATTCCAACAATAACAAGGAGCAATGCGACAATGATAGAAGCAATATTTTCCGCTTTCCCATGTCCATAAGGATGCTCTTCATCTGGAGGCTTGTTCGCTATTTTGACAGCAAACAGTACAACGATGGAACCAACGACATCAGAAGCAGAGTGGAGTGCATCTGCAAGTAGTGCTCGACTTCCTGATAAAACGCCACCAATACCTTTAAAAATCGTTAAAAGTAGATTTACAATTATTCCAATCCATGTAGCTATAATGATGGGACGTGCATTTTCACGCATATTGTCAGCCCTTTCTGTAGGTTCACATTCTATCGTAACAGGTGAATACGGTGTGGGTCTATAGCAATGATGTTTTGATGAGAAACATAAAAAGGACGAAGCAACTATTTTTCCTTTAGTGAAAATTAATCAAGTTTTAGTGTGAGCGAAAATGAAAAGGTTCATACAAGAAGCGAAACGTGTAAATTTCGACTAGTCCTGTTAGACTTATATATAATGAATAAATAGGAGGTTAACGACATGAAACTTCTTACGTTTAAAAAAGATAATACATATGCGCTTGGGGTAAAGACAGATGAAGGTGTTATTGATGTTAAAAAGGCTGTAGAAGTATTTCCTGAAAACGGTGTTGCTACAGATATGATGGAACTGATCGAAGGTGGAGATGAAGCGGTAAGACGTTTAGAACAATTTGTTAAATCTCTCGATTATAAGGGGGCAGGTTTTGTAAAAAAAGAATCAGAAATTGAATGGGGGCCTGCTATTACTAAGCCAAGTAAAATTATTTGTGTCGGCTTGAATTACAAAAAACATGCAGACGAAACGAAAGCTAAATATCCAGAAGTGCCGATATTATTCAATAAATTTGATAACGCTTTAACAGGACATTTAGCTGAAATTGAAGTACCAAGGACGACAGAACGTCTTGATCATGAAGTGGAACTTGGAATTGTAATCGGGAAGACGGGGAAATTCATTGAGGAAGAAAATGCACTAGAGTTTGTGCTCGGCTATTGTACGACAAACGATTTATCCGCTCGTGATATCCAAAAACGCACGCCACAATGGATGGTAGGGAAGACGAATGATGGATTTGCTCCAGTAGGACCTTATTTAGTAACAAAAAGTGAAGTTGAAAATCCGAATTCGTTACAGTTAACAACAACAGTGAACGGAGAAGTTCGCCAAAATTCCAATACTGCAGATATGATTTTCAGCTGTGAACAACTGATTAGTTATATTTCAAACTATATGACATTAAAACCAGGAGATCTCATTATGACTGGTACGCCAGAGGGGGCAATTTTAGGGCGACCTATCGAAGAACGTGTTTATTTACAGCCCGGAGATACTGTTACGGTGGAAGTAGAAAAGTTAGGAGCGCTAACGAATACGTTTGTTGAAGATAAGGGATTTAAATAAATGATATATACAGTAATATTGTATTTAACATTAGCTGGTTTGTTATTTACGATTGTAGAGGTATCCAAAATAAAAAAAGAGAATATAAAATTAAGACAAGAAATTGAGAAACTTAAAAGAGGAAAGAAATAGATATGTATTCATTTTCATACAGGTCACAATAAGTTTTTATCACTTTTTATATTTTCTATTATACTTTAAAGACATTGGTAAAAAACATCTTTATTATTGGTATTTTGAAGGTTAGATCCTCCGTCTTCAATCCTTTGTAGGAGTCACCGTGTATTTCCTTCGCTGGGGTGTGCATAGTAACAGTTCTGCACAGTTTGATATAACAATCATAATGGTTGATTGTAGCTGGAAGGCAGTAGACTCCACATGTCTGAAGCCTCTTTCGGCTCCGAAAGAGGCTGAAGCCGTGTCGGCGGAAAGCGACTGCCTGGAGGCGGAAATTAACAGCGCTGTTACTAGGTTTTTAATTTTTCATTACTTAACAGTATCTTCAACTACATATTTAGATCCATCGATTGAACATCACAACTTCTAGTCCTGTTATCGTCCCATTTTAGAATAAGATGTTTAGTTGTTTTCCACTATTTTTATCTTTTAAATAGAAGAACTTACTGCTAGGAACATGAATGCTACAAATGCAATGATTACAAACAATTGTAATAGAATTCCAATTATGCTACAAATAAGCCCAGCAAGTGCTATTCCACTTCCTTTTTCTTGAGGCACGTTTAAGGCTTTTTTTGCTTTTACATAAAAGACGATTCCAATAATTCCGAGAATAAGTCCAAGCCATGGAATAACGAGCGATAAAATTCCTAACACTAATGCGATGATGGCACTACTATTTGTCTGTTCAGTATCCAAAAATATTCCTCCTTATTTTTTGCTTATTTAACTGTATCATATTACTTTTAAAAATAAAATATTTTTTCTCCCTATAAAGTCACGGATAGAAGGTCCGATGCTTCAACTAACTTCCCGTGTTATAATAACAAATACTGTGCAAATTTGGGGGGAATCGATATGAAAAGATTCATTATATTTGCAATAAGCATTGTCTATCTATCTGGCTGTATGTCAATGGTTGAAAAAGTTGTTACAAAAAAAGATCAACCAGTGAAAGAAGAATCTAAAGAGATTAAGAATGAGGAAACTGATCTGACTGTAGATCCTACTAATATGGATGCGTGGGATCCAGAAACATTAGCAAAATTGGATAAAGATGAACTGGAAGATTTTTATGAAAAGGCAGCTAAACAAGGGGTACTCGATATTAAGACTAAAAAAATTGGTAGCCAATATAATGAAGATGGCAACTATAAATATCATCATACTGAAAAAGAAATTGTTGAGGAATATATGGACGAAAATGGACGAATATATTTTGATTTTGATGATTATCCAATTCGAAGCATAGAAAGTATGGATGGAAATATAAATTATATTATGAATTACAGTGATGCTTTTATTGAAGCTCATGAAGGAGAAGCTTATATTATCCCGGAAAGTCATATTGAGACAGCGTATGAATTTTTTATTGCGAATCAACCAAAAGAACTGCAAGGAAAAGACCCGTCCGAATACCGCACATGGGAAGAAGCGACTAATTTAGAACGGAGTATTATTCAAATTATCGAGCTAAGCGGTCCCTTGTTAAATGATTTAGGATTAATGATGGAAAATGATCTCTATTCAGGTGTTGGGTTTGAAAAAATATTGGAGGAATATGAAAAATTGGGTAGCCCTTCGAATATTATTCCAGCCCCACAAACAGTTTCAGATGCTGTATTATATGAAAATATGCAATTAATTCATCAGCTATGGGGACAGTTGGGTACTTTTCAAAACCCAGAACAACAAAAAGAAGCATTTGATGAAGTATATAACGAGTTACGACAGGAAATGAATAATATAATCGTACGAGTGAATTATACTTTAGGTGAAGAAGAATAATAATAACGAATAATAAACGATGTCTACGCAGTTTAATTGACTTTAGAAAGTTTCAATTGTAAACTATAGGTTGAGAAAAAATATATAGACGGATGACATGAGGTGACGAAATGATTCAAGCAACATTAACGATCGGTGCTGTTTTAACAGTAGCATTACTTATTATAAGTTTTATTCTTGTAAAAGCAACACCAAAGAAAAGTTATGCTACATACTTCCCGGGACTCATTTTCTTTGCAGCTGGTCTTATTCTCTTATTATTTGCTACGATCTTAGACCGAATTTGGATTATGGGTGCAGGCCTTGGTGGTTTGGGAATTGCTTGTTTATTCGCAGCTGGAATCAGCTTGATGGTAACAGCAGTTATGGATTCGTTCAGACAAACTGCATAAATGAAATGATAAAGCTTGTAGAGACTACAAGCTTTTTATTTTTGGGAAAAATTAATCACGAATTCGCATAAGTTGAAGTTGATATTTGCTCAAGTCAGGCTGAAAGTTGCTCAAGTC
>NZ_JBPPZG010000086.1:0-15268 GCF_051918545.1 Pseudogracilibacillus amylolyticus (SeqCode)
TACCCAGATTTGTAAATTGTTCCCAAAAGAGCGCTGAATTAGTTTTCGGCAAATTTACTTTCGTAATTTGGGATAATTGCACCTTTTAAAACTCTTTGTACATAGGGAGATACGCCCATTAGGTTCAATCCATTACTTAACACACCGAGTAATAATGCACCAAGCAATGTTCCGAATATATGTCCTCTTCCTCCTGCAATGCTTGTACCACCTAACACAACTGCAGCAATCGCATCCAGCTCATATCCATCCCCAGCTGTAGGCTGTCCAGAAGCCAATCTGGAAGTCATGATTAAACCACTGATACTTGCCGTTATCCCGCTGATTAAGTAGACAATTGCTTTAATACGCTTAACTTTTACTCCTGATAATCGAACTGCTTCTTCATTGCCACCAATTGCATAAATATATCTTCCTAATGGCAAATGGTTCAAAATAATATATGCGACGATAAACACACCAATCATTATTAATGCTGGCATAGGAATAACTCCAAAAAGATAACCTCTTCCAATGAAACTATAAGAAGTCGGTAATCCTGATAATGGATAACCACCCGTATATAACAAAGCTGCTCCTCGTGCAATTTCCATCATAGCCAATGTCACTATAATAGATGGTATTCTCGCATACGCTACAAAAGTACCGTTAATATAACCAATCACTGCACCTAGAATTGCACCTATTACAACCGCTGCAACTGGTGGCAATCCCATATTCACCATCATACCGACCATGATTGTCCCTGTAAAAGCCATCACAGAACCTACAGATAAATCAATTCCACCGGTTAATATTACAAAGGTCATTCCAACAGCCAGAATTCCATTAATGGAAACCTGTCTGACAATGTTTGAAATATTAGATCCTGTTAAAAATTCCCCACTAACAATACTAAAGAAAATACATAATATAAAAAAACCTATTAACGTTAGCATTTCAGGATTCTTAAAAGTTTCTTTCCAATTAGATCGCTGATTATTTATTGCATTCATCCATCTACACCACCTGTAGCATAATACATTACCTTTTCAGAAGTTGCTTCTTCTGCCTCAATAACGGTCTTCATTTGCCCTTTATGCATAACAATAACTCGGTCGCTCATGCCAAGTACTTCAGGCAACTCTGAAGAAATCATAATAATAGATATTCCTTTATCTGCTAAACTTCTCATTAACTTATAAATTTCTTCTTTTGCCCCGATGTCAATTCCACGAGTTGGTTCATCGAAAATCAAAATATTGCAGTCAGTATTGAGCCATTTAGCGAGTACTACTTTTTGCTGGTTGCCCCCACTAAGGTTTTTTACCTTTTGATTGCTGCTAGGCGTTTTAATCAGCAAGTCTTTTACAGATTGCCCAATTATTTCTGCTTCCGTTCTTCTATTAATTAAACCTAATCCACCAGTGAGTTTTTTCATTATCGGTAAGCTTATATTATTTTTAATAGTCATCCCAAGCACAAGCCCTTGTGATTTTCTGCTTTCCGGAATTAAACAAATACCATTTTCCAGTGCATCGGTTGGATTTTTAATTTTTATTTTTTTTCCATTTAAATAGACTTCTTTTTCGGTAGCCGTATCTGCTCCTATTAAAGCTCTCACTGTTTCTGTTCTTCCAGCTCCGACAAGTCCAGCAATCCCTAATATTTCACCTTTTTTCAAATTAAAGCTAATATCTGTTATATCCTGATTGCTTAATTTTTTTACTTCAAGCAATATTTCCTCCTCTTCCCAATCTTTTTTTGGACGATTAGGAAATGCATTTACAATTTCTCTACCTACCATCATTTTCACAATATCCTGCTTTGTACAGTCAGAAACATTTCTAGTTCCAACCCATTCACCATCTCGCAAACACGTTAGACGGTCACACATTTGAAGAATTTCATCGAGATGATGCGATATATAAATAATTGTCACTCCATCGGCTTTTAAAGTTTCAATTAACTCAAATAATTTGTCTACCTCATTTCCTGTTAGACTTGCTGTAGGTTCATCAAATATAAGAACTTTTGTGTCTATAGCAATCGCCTTGGCAATTTCAATAAATTGCTGATTAGCGATACTTAGACTATCAACTGGCTTATTTAAATCAATGTTCGCATTTAAACGATTTAAAACAGACTGGGCTTCTTTTCGCATTTTCTTTTTATCTAATAATCCGCTAGACTGTCGAATTTCACGACCCAGAAATATATTATCAACACTATTTAAATAGGGTATTAAACTGAACTCCTGATGTATGATACTGATACCCAAACTTTGGGCTTCTTTAGGATCTTTTAAAAAAATTTCTTCACCATTAAATTTAATACTTCCAGATGTAGGATTATATACGCCCGATAAAATTTTCATTAAAGTTGATTTACCAGCCCCATTTTCCCCGACAAGAGCGTGCACTTCTCCACGTTCGACATTAAAACTAACACCTTTTAATGCTTTTACTCCTGGAAATTCTTTCGTTATGTTTTCAATTTCCAATATATAATCCATCGAAATCACCTTTCATTACAATTATTACTGGAGCACTTTAAAACAAAAGTGCTCCACTTGTAAAGTTTACCAGCTAAAGTCCTCTGCGTTTTCGATTGTTTGGAGCTCAACGTCGATTGGCACTTCTTCAGGAACAACTTCAGATCCCCAGTATTTTGCCAAGGCCATTCCCATTCCAATTCTAACTTGGTCTCTTGGGAATTGTGCTGTTGTTGCTTTAAATAGTCCGTCTTCCAAAATTGCTTCTATCGCTTCAGGGTGACCATCTACACTGTAAATCCAAACATCACGACCGGAAGCCTCTACTGCCCCAAGTACCCCTAATGCACCTTCATCGTTGACACTAAATATGGCATCCAAATCTTTATTAGCCTGTAGCATGTTCTCTGTTACGGACATTGCTTCAGCTTTATCTTGTTTTCCATTTTGCATATCTACAATTTCAATTCCAGGATGCTCTTCAATTGCATCTTTAAAACCTTCTACCCTTTCTAAAATTGGGACCACTGGAATACCATCTAAAATAGCCACTTTACCTTTCCCCTTTAGATCTTCGGCCATTTTCTCCCCGGCTCGTTTTCCAGCATCATAGTTTTTCGAACCAACAAATGAATCAACCGGTCCTTTGGCTTGTGCATCAATGGCAACAACAATAACTCCAGCTTCCCTTGCAGCAATAACTGCAGATTCAATTCCCTCACTATCAGTTGGATTTAAAAGAAGAATATCGATATCCTGCTGAATCATGTCATTTATATCATTCGTTTGCTTACTTACATCATGCTGCGCATCAGTTATAATTGTTTTCGCCCCTATAGATTCAGCAGCTTCTTCAAAAGCTTCTTTCATTGAAATAAAATACGGGTTGTTCATTTCTTGGAAAGACATACCTATCACTAAATCACCTTTTTTAGCGCCGCCTTCTCCACTTTCGGTTGCGTCTGGCCCATCGTCTTGTGTGCAGCCAACTGCAAAAATCATAATAGAAACAATAGAAATAATCAAAAATGCTAGCGATTTCTTTTTCATCATTTTATCCCCCAATTTTTTATTAGAATTTCATGCTAGATACTCTTTTCTAGTAATACTTTACTAAATTCTACATACCTGCCAATAAGAACACAGCGGTTCGTCGATAACTCCATCGTACATGCTATTTGAATAACACTTTCCATCTCTCTCCTTTCTAACTAATAGTAAATCTTACGGAACTGTATCCGGTTTCATATAAGGAAAATCAAAAATGCCTTATATACGTATGTTTATTTGACAATCAAAAATAACCATACGTATATAAGGCATTCATAACCTTTATCGATATTTTATACCGTCCATGAGCATAAAATAAATTTTATAAAATTTTAATATAATATTTAACTCTTTCTTTTCAACTAATTCAGCACCACACCATGAGTGCTGATTAATATATCATATCTAGTTCTTATATCACTATATTTATATTATATGGATAACTATTCATACTGTCAATACTTTTTATTCGGGATATAATAATGAATCAGCATGGATAAGTTCTTTTGCAATTTCAACAATTTTCTTATTTTTATCCCTGCTCATTTTCTGAAGATGTTTCATCGCTTCATGTTCTTTTAAATTCTGTCTATCCATTAGTATGCCTTTAGCTCTCTCAATATATTTACGCGCTTCTAATGCCTGTTTTGTATCCTGCAGATTATGCTGCAGTTCTTTAATTTCCTCAAAACGGGACAAACTAATCTTAATTGCTATTCTCAATTCTTTTATATCTATTGGCTTCAATAAATAGTACAGCACACCTTCTTCAGTTGCCCTATTGATCAGTTTATCGTCATGGTACCCGCTGACAATAATGCTTGGAATAAACAATTCTTTATTAATTTCCTTTATAGCTTCTATGCCATCCAAAATTGGCATGTTAATGTCTATAATTATTAAGTCGGGTTTAAGTTCTTTTGCTAACTCAACCGCTCTTTGTCCATTTGTAGCTTCTCCAACCACATGATGCCCCAATTGTTCAACATTAGACTTTAATCCCATTAAAACTAAAAAATCATCTTCAGCTAGTAAAATCTTTAACGGTTTGTTCATATGGTTATCCTCCTTTACGAATAAAAATTCTCCACCGTAAAGTCTAGTTTGCCGCTAACTATTCATTCTTGCACAGTTCCTATACATATAGATTATCATCAAACACATTCCACTTCTAGTCTTTTTACAGGGACTATATCAATAGAATGCAACATTTTATTGAGAACATGTACTGAATAATTATCATCCAAATCTAATTGTATCACGTTTTACTGTAAGTTATTATATACTATATGTTAAACAAAATTACTAAAAGTAACATATTAATTTATACTAACGGTTAAAAGCGTTTGCTATGTGGGGGGAATAGAGTTGTCAACAACATTATTTCAAATAAAGAATATTAACTATAATGGTCAAGACGGTTATCTTGAAAATTTAAATCTAACATTGCAAACAAAAGAAATTCATGCAGTCATTGTTAATAGTACATCGGATCAAAACACCTTTATTCAAGCCCTGCTGCACTTAGGTATACGAACCGATATTGGCGAAGCATTTTACAAGGAAAAAAAACTAGTTAAAAATCCATTTATTGGAGGGTATATTTCACTATTACAACAAAGACCACAACTAGTTCAGGAGTTGACAGTAGCTGAAAACCTCTGTCTGACTAACTTTCCCAAAAGGAGAATAATACCATTAATTAACTGGAAAAAAATAAAAAGACAAAGCAAATCCTTCTTGGAAGAATTGGACTTTAATATCGATTTTCATTCCAAAGTAAATAATTTGACAGATGAACAAAAAAGACTTGTATATATTGCAAAAGTATTCTTACAGAAGTCAGAAATGATTGTGATGCAAGAACCAATGGAAGGCTTATCTTCTGACAATGCAGTTAAATTACATAAAATTATCAATCAGTTTAAAGAACAAGGAGGGAGTATCCTTTACATCACAAAGCAATGGGAAGAGACATTAAAACTTGCTGATAGAATTTCGATTTTATCAAGTGGGAAAATAACTGAAGAATTAACCGCAGAAACAGCAAAACTGGATCCGCAAAGATTACTAACAGAATTGGAAAGCTACAGCTTCAACAAATCTAACATCGATGCCGATACCCAGGATATTCTGGATGCAGTTTTTAACGCTGCCGAATTTTTAACATCCGAATATGAATTGAAAGATGTTCTACTGTTGCTAGCGAAAAAAGTCGCAAATTTTATGAATGCAGATGGCTGTTCTATCAAACTTATCGATGAACCAACTTGGAGCATCATTGATGATTTCGAATATAACAAAAGTAAACATTTACAGTTGCAATTGACAAAGGAAGCAATTATGCAGATTGCAGCAGATAATAACATTTTTTACACAAATGATAAAGACAGGAAATTCAAATCATTATTTAATAAAATACAAAATATTAAGACATTAATTTGTGTTCCAGTCCTAATCCGTTCACAAGTAACTGGAATAATTCAGATTTATTATGAAAACCTTTATGTATACTCAAAAGAAGAATCTAAGTACTTATCAACTCTTGCACGTCATGCTGCAGTTGCTATTGAAGATACAAGACTGATGGGCAGATCAGCTCTGCTTCAAGAGAGTCACCATAGGATTAAAAACAACTTACAATCAGTGATAGGACTTGTTTCATTGCAAAAATCATATGCTCAATTACACCCATCAACTCCGATTGATTCAATTCTTGACAATATTATATCAAGGATTAAAAGTATAGCCTCTGTTCACAATCTCTTATCGAAAGAGAAACTTGGAAGAAGTATTATTAATGTAAGAGAAATAATTGAAGAAGTAATAAGTCTAATGGATATGGATGATAAGATAACAATCATAGCAGAGGTAGAAGACATCTTTATCCCTTATAACATTGCTACTTCCATTGCTTTAATCGTAAATGAGCTAGTTAATAATTGTTTGAAGCATGCATTTCCCGGCAAGGATAACGGAACTATACACGTAAGCTGTATGCGGGATAACGAGCAAATTGTCATTATGGTAAAAGATGATGGGGTCGGTTTGCCGGAAAAATTTAATATGGAAAAGACAAACAGACTGGGATTAACAATCTTGCAAGGAATCGTTTCAAATGAGCTCCAGGGAAAGATGGAGTTAAAAACGAATTCTGGGACAATTGCAGAGATTCATATTAATACACAGAATATATTTAAATTATAATTTCTAAAAATATAATTAAATATCAGTAACGTTGCAAAAAAAATTTCTAGCTTATCAAACATTTATAGCACTTGGAGGCAATCACCAATCCAATCATAGAATATCCATATATAATGATTTTTTTCTTTTTTTACAATTATTTAAATGATGGGATCGTAGGTTAGATCATCCAAATGTGAAATACCCTCCAATTCGTATTGTGCTAAAGTTTCTTTAAAGATACATTGATGTTGGAGTCGCCGTCGACCCTTGAAGGATCGTTTCGGTTCCTTGAATTACTCGGAATAACAAAATGATCAACATAAAACCGATATGTTCCTCTCCAATAAGCCTACACTATAATCATCTTTTATAAAAGTCACTTAGAGGTCTCACTGATCCCGCTATTTAAACTACCACCTGCTAAAGCAGGTGGATTTTGATATAAATGTCTACGGCTAAAGTCGCTCTTCAGGATGAAGTCCTGCTGAAAGTCCATAAGCTGAAGCCTACTCCTAAGTGTGACTAAACTCATTCATCAATCCTGAAGGTTTCATCATTGCCTTCATTGAATTGATTGGCAATATAATTTCTTATTATTTCTTCTGTTACTGTCCCAACGGTTGCACAAAAATATCCTCTTGCCCATAAATGTTGACCCCAATACCTTTTCTTTAGTTCTGCAAACTCATCCTGTAATAATCTTGATGATCGACCTTTTAGGTATTGCAAAACCTTGCTAGGCGCCATACTTGGAGGACATGATAGTAATAAATGAATGTGGTCTTTTCCCACACTTCCTTGCAAGATAGTAATTTTTCTTGCTTCACAACCTTGTCTAATGAGTTCTCTTGCCCGTACTGCAATTGGACCATGCAACACTTTATATCTGTATTTTGTTACCCAAATAACATGATACTTGATATCATATACCGCATGGCTGCTTTTTCTATATCCATCCATACTTTCATCTCATATCCTAGTATGGACAAATAAAGACAAAAGATAGGGCTAAAAGCTGATACCGTCTAAAGACGGTGGAGTTAGACCACGCATTTGTAACTTAAACAGTTTTTTTCTGTACAAAAACGGATAAATTGCTATTCACCTTGATGTAATGTAAGATGATTTTGCTTGGCCATAGCCAAAAACATGTAATTAATTAAAGTAGAATAAATAGAATGTAGGGATAAAATGACAAAAAAGTTAATCTTCTTTGATATAGATGGAACGCTTCTTGATCACGAAAAGAATCTTCCTAGCTCCACAGAACAAGCAATTAAATTGTTAAAAGAAAAAGGACATGAAATAGCAATCGCTACAGGTCGTTCCCCATTTATGTTTAAGGAATTACGTAAGAAACTGGAAATAGATACATTTGTGAGTATTAATGGTCAATATGTTGTCATAAAAGATAACGTTATTTATAAAAATCCATTACCTACAGACGCATTACAAACGCTTACGGAGGTTGCAACACTCAATGAACATCCAATTGTATATATGGGTACGGAGAACATGAAAACAAATGTTGAATATCATCCCCATATTGAAGAGAGTATTAGTGGTTCATTAAAATTTGATCACCCAATGTACGAACCCGACTATTTTGAAACACAAGAAATCTATCAATCTTTACTCTTTTGTACAGATAAAGAAGAGGCTCCATATATTGATCGTTTTAAACAGTTTCGGTTTGTACGTTGGCATCCACTTTCTACAGATGTTATACCTGCGGGTTGTTCGAAGGCAAAGGGGATTGAGCTCATGATCAATCAATTAGGATATGCACCTGATCAAGTCTATGCCTTTGGAGACGAATTAAATGATATTGAAATGCTGCAATATGTAGAAAATAGCGTTGCAATGGGAAATGCTCCTGATATTGTAAAGAAATCCGCAAAACATGTTACGAAAGATGTTCATGAAGACGGAATTGCATATGGTTTGGAAGCATTAGGGTTATTGAAGTAAAGCAAGTAAACTATTTTTATTTCTTAGAAAACAATAAAAAACTTATAACCTTTTGCAATCAGGCTATAACAATACACAGCATGAGTTAATCCCTTAATAAAAAGCTTCTTTTTGATTAAGGGATATTTTTTTCAATTCATCAAGCATGGAAGTCGAACACGGTGAACCTCTCCACCTAAATAAAGATTTTGGTGGAGCTTCCCTTGACTTAAATACAGCTATACTTCACGCAATTTCTTGTGAAACAAATCGAGGAACACTAGATCTAGTAACTAGCATTGCTAGAGTTATCACGAAGCCAATACTTCACCATAAATCAAAACCTAGTAGAGCTCATTCTCCACCAGGCTTTCAATGACTACTAATTATTTTTTATCCTATCACTCGATATTGACTATCAGGCTATAGTTGTTTTCTTAATTCTTCTATCTCATCCACTGTTAGCTTAGTCGTTCTTTTAATAAATCCTATAGAAACACCTTCTTTTAACATCTCCAGCGCAACTTCCTTCCTACCTTTTTCGTTAATTCTATAATATCATAAATCATCTTAGAACAAACGTTCCTTAAGATGATAACGTATACTACCTTTTCTACATCATCATCTCCAACTTCCTCCTTACCAACTTGTTTCGGCAGTCACGCCTTCCTATTCCATAACCCATCCCCAAAAAACTTCCTCTTAATTTGTACATTTTCACAAAAAAATGTATAATCATTTTCATATATTCAAAAAATTATAATAAAAAGTAAAGGAGTCAAAATGGAGTCTGTATATAAAAAAATTAAAGAGCTACGAACGAAAAACGAAATGACGTTAGCGGAATTATCTGAAAAAACTGGACTCTCTATTAGTTTTTTATCACGGATTGAAAAAGGTACGACCAATTTAGCGATTACATCATTGAAAAAAATAGCTGACGCTTATGGAATAAGTATGAATTATTTTTTTGCCGAAGAAACACATAATAGTTACATCAAAAAGAAGGCAGACCAACAAATGGTTAAGTTAGACGGGATTGATGAAAAGTTAATTCGTTTAAATGGAGAATTTACAGGAAGAGAAATGGATCCCTACTATATTAGTGTGCTGCCAAATAAAATATCATCGCAGAAGTCTTTTACCCATCACGGCGAAGAATTTTATTATGTATTAGCAGGTACAATCACTTTCATCATCGATGGAGAGGACTACGAGGTTCATCAAGGAGAGTCCATTCACTTTCCTTCCCATTTACCTCATAATTTTGAAAACAGAACTGACCAAGCCGTTGACATGATTAATGTCGTCACACCAAAATTACTTTAATAACAGAAAGGAAGATAGCATTGCGTGTTGCAACAGATATAGGTGGTACATTTACGGATATGGTAAGTATATCGAAAACAGGTGACATTCAAACTATAAAAACAGATACTACTGTGCCAAATTATGAACAAGGGGTCATCAATGTCATCCAAGCTTCAGGTGTTAATCCGAAAGAAATTGATATGTTCATTCATGGTTCAACCGTGGTGATCAATACATTAACAGAAAGAAAAGGTGCTAAAACAGCCTTAATTACAACAAAAGGGTTCAGAGATGTATTAGAAATTGCCCGGGGAAATCGACCTGATTTATTTAATGTACGATATAAAAAGCCAACCCCCTTTGTGGAGCGATATTTACGGCAAGAAGTCGAAGAAAGGCTAGATTATCAAGGGAATATCATCACACCCCTAAATAAAAGCAGTGTAAAAGAAATTGCAGCATATTTTAAAGAGCAAGAAGTAGAAGCAGTTGCTATTGCGTATTTATATGCTTATATAAATCCCCAACATGAGATAGAAACAAAAGAAATCATCCAAGCACTGCTTCCAGACGTAAAAGTAACAGCATCACATGAAGTAGCAAGAGAATGGCGTGAGTATGAACGGACGAATACTGCAGTTTTAAACGCTTATGTGAAACCGACGGCATCTACTTATTTACAAAAGTTAAATAATAAATTAAACGATATTCATCTAAAAGGAAATAAATTTGTGATGCAGTCAAATGGTGGGACGACCAATTTTCAACATGCAGAGGAAACCCCTATTAATATAATAGAATCTGGTCCAGCAGCAGGAGTGTATGGTGCCGCTGTATTAGGCGAAATGATAGGTGAAAAAAACATCATTGCCTTCGATGTTGGAGGAACGACAGCGAAATGTTCCCTCATTGATAACGGAGAGATGAAGGTTGACTCTGATTATTATATTGAAAAAAATGATAAAAATGCTGGATACCCTATTAAAGTACCTGTCGTCGATATTATCGAAATTGGAAATGGTGGAGGATCAATCGCCTCAATTGATAAGACCGGAGCGCTAAAAGTAGGGCCAAAATCAGCAGGTGCCTTCCCAGGACCGATTGCATATGGAAAAGGTGGTAAAAGCCCGACAACAACCGATGCAAATTTACTTACTGGTAGACTCTCATTAGACAACTTTGAACATAAAACTGAGATCGCAACAATTAAAGCCGCTTTTCAAGAAAAAATCGCTGATAGCTTGTCGATGGAGGTAGAAGATGTAGCGTTAGGGATTATTCGCTTAGCCAACTCGAATATGCTGCAAGCACTAAAACTAATTTCGGTTAGAAAAGGATATGATCCACGGGATTTCACCCTTGTAGCTTATGGCGGTGGCGGACCATTACATGCAACAGCATTGGCAAAAGAGTTAGGCATTAAAAAAGTAATCATTCCAATCGCATCTTCTGTCTTTTCTGCTTGGGGCATGCTGATGACAGATGTACGAAATGATTATATTCATACATTTAATATCGCATTACCTAACATCAAAAGTGACAGCTTTGATGCCAAATGGAAAGAGTTGGAATTAGCGGCAACAACCTCGTTAATAGAAGATGGGTTTTCAGAAGAAACTATCGTATTTTCAAAATCCGTTGATATGCGTTATAAAGGGCAAGAACATACGGTAAAAGTCCCTTACCCAGACGAGGTATGGAATGAACAAGTAAAACGTCAAATTTCTAACACATTTCATCAATTACACGAAAATAAATACGCCTATAAATTAATCGATAATGAGATGGAAATTGTCAATCTCCATTTAACAGCTTTCGGTAAATTGAAAAAAGATCCTCTACAAAAGCGGACGTTTCACCAGGCGGATCAGACACCAATTATCGAAAAAAGAAATGTCCTATTTGAGGAAGACGGTTGGTTATCCGTTGATGTGTACGACCGAAATCTATTAGGTCCTGGCCACACAGTTCAAGGTCCAGCTATTGTGGAAGAAGTAACATCCTCCACAATTTTATACCCGAATCAATCACTCATTGTCGATGACTTTGGCAATTTAATCATTACATTACATCATGGGGAGGGAAATTAAATCATGCCAAAACAAACAGATGTCTTCACGTTGGAAATCGTCAAAGATTCGCTTTTAGCTATTGGAGATGAAATGTTTGAAACGCTTGCTAGAACATCAATGAGTCCGATTATTTATGAAGTACTTGATTATGCAAGTGGCATTACAGATCGACATGGTAATTTACTGACACAAGGAAATGGCGTCGCTGGTTTTATTGGTATGCTGTCCCATATGGTAGAATACACGCTCGAGAAATTCCCACGTGAAGATTTACATCCTGGTGATGTCATTATTATTAACGATCCTTATGTCGGTGGAGGCTCGCATTTATCAGATGTCGGCTTAATCATGCCTGTGTTTGTAGATGGGGACATTGTTGCATTTGTCGCTAATAAAGCCCATTGGACAGAGGTTGGCGGTAAAGACCCGGGTTCCTTTAGTAATGATGCAACAGAAGTATTTCAAGAAGGGTTACAATTTCCATGTATCAAACTAATTAATAAAGGAGTCGTTAATGACGCCTTGATTGAAATGATTAAGGCAAATGTCCGAATGCCAGATTTATCAATCGGTGACTTATGGGCACAAGTTGCGACATTAAAAACCGGGCATAAACGAATAACCGAACTTTGCGAACGGTATGATACAGAAGTTGTTTTACAATCAATTGATCGATTACTAGATCAAGGAGAAATACTAGCACGGGAAGCCATGAAAAAACTTCCAAAAGGAACCTTTGAAGCAAGTGACTATATCGATGATGACGGTTTTGGCAATGGACCATTTCAAGTAAAAGTGAAAGTAACGATTACAGACGATCAATTTATTTGTGATTTTCGCGGTAGTCATCCACAAGTTCCTGGTCCAATTAACTGTTCATATTCTGCATTAGTCACTGCCGTAAGAGTCGTATTTTTAAGTATTACTAATTCCGGTGATGTCGTAAATGATGGTGTATTTCGGCCATTAGAAGTAATTGTCGATCAGGGCTCCGTGGTATCGGCAGAACGTCCTGCACCAACTTCGATTTATTGGGAAAGTGATGCACTTGGCGGAGACCTTGTTTGGAAAGCGTTAGCTCCCTATCTGCCTGAGCAACTTGGTGCTGGTCACTTTTTATCTGTATGTGCCGTTACATTATCAGGCATTAAACCGGAAACGGATGAACCTTTTCTCATTGTGGAACCTTCTGTCGGAGGTTGGGGAGCAGCTACAAATCAGGATGGAGCAAGAGGACAGTTTTGTATCGGTGACGGAGAAACATATAATGTTCCAGTTGAAATAGCCGAAACAAATTATGGTGTGATGGTAGAAAAATATGCCCTCCGCAATGATGGTGCTGGTGCTGGCACAAATATCGGTGGTTCAGGCGTCATCCGTTCTTATAAAGCTATGTCTGACGGACAACAAGTATCCGTTACATTCGGAAGAAATAAATTTCTCCCTTGGGGTGTAAACGGTGGTAAAGATGGTTCCGCTAATGAATTTTATGTAGAAAAAGCAGACGGGACAGTGGAAGGTCCTTTCAGTATTTATGCAAGATATCCACTAAATAAAGGTGATATTGTTAAATTATATACTGGAACGGGTGGCGGATACGGCAGTCCACTTCATCGTCCGATAGAACAAATACAAGCTGATGTAAAAAATGGCTATATTGCCTTAGAAGATGCTAAAGAGATATATGGTGTCATATTAGACCCGGGTAATTTTTCTTTACTAGACATATCAGAGGAAAGAAAACAATTACAAAAACAAAGTGGAGGTGGAAATGATCGATAATCAGCAGGAAATAAGCAGAGATAATACGGTAACAAGGGACGAAGCTATTGATCCGGTACCACTCGAACAACGAGGTCATTGGATTGGTCCATTTTCTGTCAATGCTGGGTTAGAATTTACGATTCCCGTTTTAACGACAGGTGCCTTACTAATTGGAAGTTTCAGTTTATGGATGACGACGATAATTCTAGTGATCGCCTTAGTCATTACATGGATTGGAAATACATTAAACGGTTATATGGGAGCAAAGACTGGCAGACCATCTACTGTCATAGCAAAATCTTCTTTCGGTCGCATCCAGGCCCGATTCGTTGTAGGGATTAATATTATAATCGTTTGTTTATTTTGGTGGGGTCTCCAAACCCATGTCGCCGGTGATGCAATTGCCGCCATCGTTGGAGTGTCAAAAGAGCAAGACCCATTTTTATGGGGAATTATCGTCTTAATCGTAGGGATCACATTTGCGATTCCATCTATTCTTGGCTATGAATCGATGAAATGGACCGATTATATCGCGGTTCCCGCAGGCCTTCTATTAGTGATTGTTGGTGTATACCTCGCCATTAAAAATATTGGCTGGAGTGGCATTTCTTCTTGGAGCCCTACTCCAACGATGACTGTAATTGGTGCGATTTCGCTCGTCATCAGCGTGAACATTTCACAATGGATTAGTTCCGCGGATTATACACGTTATGCTAGACCAGTCGTAAAAGATAACTTAATTATCCCCTTAGGTATTGTTGGTGTAGGCTTCCCCCTATTTTTAGTCGGGGCGATCATGTCGATTGGCATTGGTGAAGCAGATATTGTTACCGTCATGTTAGCATTAAATTTTCCAGTATGGGGTTTTCTTATTTTATATTTAGCTACGTGGACAAGTCAATTAGTGAATAATTACAGTATGGGGCTAGCTTTGGCAAATATGTTTAATATCAACTCTGGTAAAGGGCGAGCCATATTGACATTGTTAGGAACTATTGTAGGCTTAGGACTTGCTATGACCAACATTATAGCCCAATTAGAGAACTTCTTATATATTATCGGCTTAACAAGTCCACCTGTAGCGGCAATTATGTTTGCAGATTATTTTATTATCCAAAAACAACAATACAGAGAAAGTGAAAATTGGAACTGGGTTGCAACATGGACAATGCTAATTGGGTTTGCCTTCGGTTATTTGACACAATATGTCATCCCATTCGGCATGCCATTACTACAATCCTTTTTCATGACTGGAGTTTTATATTTTATCGGGATGAAAATAAAACAGCGGAAGAATGAAGTGAAGAATATTACGTAATATATAAAAGTGTTGTCAGACTACCTCTTAGTCTGCAACACTTTTTTATTTTCCTATATCATCTGTTCTCACACTCGCATCCGTTAACCACCATTTATTATTGGAGTGATTTATAATTTAATGTTTCTACTTCTTTATTCT
>NZ_JBPPZG010000087.1:0-2480 GCF_051918545.1 Pseudogracilibacillus amylolyticus (SeqCode)
ACCTCCATTTTGTTCGCTAACTTCCCCTGCGTTTGCTGGATATTTTCTTGGATGTTCCCCATTTGCTTCTTATTGAAATTACTTGCTTCTACTTCAGCTTCACTCGGTTTATCAAACAGGCCGAATAAGAAAGAATTAGGCGGCTGATGGCTAGTGATTAAAGCATTCGTTACACTACCAGTATATCCGATATTAATTTGTTGTAAATTAACCCAAATATTATTCCGGCTCACTCGCATCATGGTGTCTCTAGATAGAGGAGAAATATAAGCTGTAGTATCGGAAACATAATTTTCAAACAGCGAGTGAAGATCACCCACTTGCTCCTGATATCGCTTTATCTCGTCCTTCGAAATACGTATATGTTCATCCCATGCATCAATACTTTGTCCTTCATTCATTTTTACTAAAGCGGATATTTCTTCAAGAGAATTTTCCATTGTTTGTAGCGCATTTTTATACGTGTTAAGTTCTTCAATAATATCATCAAGTATTCCATAATTTATTCTCAGATCCCGTTTCATCGCGAATTACCTCCTATCGCTTCTGCCACCTCCTCATCAAGTTTCTTCATAATATCAAAAATGGTTTTACCTTCTTGATAAATCATTTCCATCCGATTGATCAAGTCTTCATTTACGTCATCGTTCATACTATTCAACAATGCATCCACCTTGGATACAAAATCAGAATTGAATCCAGCTAAACGGTCTTGTGTACTTGATCGAAATGTGGTTGAATAATTCTTGAAGTCATCAATGCCGTTTCGTAACTGATTAAGAGTATTTTCTAAACTATTTAAATCAAGTTTAATTCGTTGTTCTTGCATCTTTTATTGGCACCTCCTGTCAAACTAACGAAAATGTACCGATTGAATATCCGCAATTAATCTGTCCAATTCACTTACCATTTCATTGACAACCGTTTCCATCTCTTCCCCAACTGAGGCATTTTCTAAATCCATATCAGCAAAATTTTTCTTTATCGCTTGTTGTGCCTCTTGTAACTGTTGCACAATCCCACGTTCCCAGCCTTTACCATTAACCAACCCATGACAGAAATTATAATCGTATAAAGCCATTACCCTTCACCTTCTTTTTGTTTCATATCTTTATCAACCCTCTTCATGTCATCTTGTGAAAACTCGATAGAATTCAGATTTTTATCGACGATAAACTCTTCCTTCATGAGAAAAACAAACGCATCTTCTGTTTTGTCCGCAAACCCACGATGAACAATCTGTTTAATCAATGGTTTCGTAAAATAAACTTTTGCTTCCTTTGTCATCTCACCGATTGGATAAATAATTCCTCCATAAGGAAAATAACTGTTGTACCCGGTTGGAGCAATAAACCGTTCAGTAATAACTACCTTGGTTGGTTCTTCTGATTGCTCATTTGGTTTAAAATAAGTTGGATTTAGTTCCACGACAGTTCCAAGCGGCAAAACTTCTCTAGTAATCTCAATAACAAAGGACAGAAGTTCAACGAAGACATCTTCAGGTAGGTCAAACTGTTTAGTAGAAAACGCTATAGAATGGGTCGTTCCGCTATAATGATAAGTAATGATATCTAGCCCATGGTGCAAATCAATAGATGAAAGCTTTTGCTTATACGCTTGATATAAATGGTTAAAAAGCTGATTATTTTCTGCGTATTTGGAAAAAAATTCTCTTAAAACGGGAATGGAATCTGCTTCTATGTTATGACTTCGTGTCTGAATAATTTGCTCTACTTTTTTTAAAGCAAGATCTATTACCTTTTGTTTCATATCCCTACTCCTCTTTTCTTCCTAACTAAAAGCTTCTTTTAAGACAATAGTTGCTAAAATAATTAAATATGGAAATTCATTACATATCTAACTATAACACCATCAAACTGTTGTTTCATGAGGATTTGGACGTGGCAAAAATGAAACAGGAAACGAGTGAATTAGCACTAAAATATAGGAATAATTTACCGTATTTCCCCATAAAAAAACCTGCAGATAAGTTATTTATCTCACTTCTGCAAGTTACTTAAAATTTAGTTTTTATACTTCATCTAATTAGATAAATCGCCGTTCCCATTGGAAGTCTATTTCTTCGGAACCATTGCGGGCAAAAGCAGCTTAGATAACGCTTTTCATTTGTTACGCATCGATTTATTATACAGTCATTCTGCCCGTTAAAATGATACGTGAACAAGTTAAAATATGATTAGTTGTAGTTTTGCAAGACTAAAGCAAAAATAAACTTGACGATATGCGGAAGGTTACCATGATATTGGACATTCTCCTTCTTTAATTGGTTGGTCGTAACCTTAAAATTCTATAAAAGAGGATGTTCAAAAAGTCCGGCAAAAATGACACTGCATTAGGGGAACTTCGACTAAATACCGGCACGTCCCGTGTCGAACGTCGAAGTCACCACATCCTGTGGAAGCTCGTTGGCTTGTTTCTCCGCTCCTTGAAAAAGGAAAGCACTTTTTCTGGGTGCTAGA
>NZ_JBPPZG010000087.1:2490-7419 GCF_051918545.1 Pseudogracilibacillus amylolyticus (SeqCode)
GCCCACGTCCTGTGGGCAACACGGAAGTCATCACATCCTGTGAAAGTCCGCTGCCGGGAACTGCGCCGCCTCGAACTTTCGACGCACAGGACGTGCTAGTGTCGGCGTTGCCACAGGACGTGGCGACTTTAGCCGACTTGGTCCTTTTTATCCTCAATTTTGAACACGCACTAAAAGGTTTGAATTCCATTTTTTATTTAGTTTATAATACAAAGGTTCCTAATATATGAACCTTGTTGACAAAATACTACACAACATATTTTTTGCAAGAGGATAGTCAATTTAGTGTTTTTCACAAGTTTGTAAAAGCTATAAATTTTTTTCCTGTTTTTTAAAATTGGGTATTCCCTTTTTAGTAACACCCATGTTACAATAAATTGAATCAAAAATTGTAAGTTGTTTTGGTAATTAATTTAATAAAATTATATTTGATAAAAGGGAAGGCAAATGGTGCGCCACCAGAGGGATCTCTGGTTCTAGTAGGTTCGATTCCTACCCCGAATTTTCGTTGATGTGGTTAATAAGTTAACTAAAATTCGTGGGTGTCCACCAGGCTAAACTTCCTTGTTTGGGCACCCAACTTAACTAAAAAGAAGGAGGGTGCATTTTCATGCTCAAAAAACGCGATTTACATGAGGTACCAACATTATTTGAATTATCATCTCATCCGGACGTGCGTCCATATATACGTCATAAGGCAGAAACTTGTGATGAGTTTTATTTCCTAACGAAACAGACTATTGAAGCGGAATCTAACGGCGAATTAATTTCTAGAACTATTTTAGATGAATATGAACAACCGATTGGCACAATTAATTTATATGATATTAATGAAAAAAGCGGTTTTTTAGCCACTTGGGTTGGTCAGCCATTTTTCGGCAAAGGGTATAATAAAATAGCGAAACAGCAATTTTTAGATGAGCTATTTTTCTCACTTGATATCGAAACAGTTTTTATGAAGGTGAGAAAATCGAATTTGCGCTCTCTCAAAGCTGTTTCAAAAATGGATTATGTCGCTCAAGCAAACTTACTTTATCCTGAAGTTTATCATGCTATTAATAAAATTGAAGAACTTTATGATCTTTTTGTTATCTCAAAAGAACATTATATGTCTTACATGCAGTTTACACAAAATGCGGAAGAAGAAACTGCGGAAGTTGTTTCGTAATGGAATAATTAGAAAAGAGCTGAAAATAAAAATCAGCTCTTTTTTTATTTTACTATATAAAAATATATGTTATACTACATATATAACATATATTACGGATGTTAGGATTGATAAAAAATGTATATCCAATTAGATTTCGAATCTGAAATTCCTATTTACGAACAATTAAAAGATGAAATTGTAATGGGGATTGCAAAAAAACAATTACTTCCTGGGGAACGATTACCTTCCGTAAGAGCACTTGCGGGCGATATTGGGATTAATCTTCACACAGTTAATAAAGCTTATCAGCAGTTAAAACAAGAAGGTTTTTTATTAATCCACCGACAAAGAGGAGTAGTTGTAAACCCTGAAGGAACACCGAAAGCAGATGAAAAATATGAAAAGAAATTAACTGCTATACTTCGGCCACTAATTGCTGAGTCTTTCTGTCGTGGAATAAATAAGGAAAGTTTTTTAGAAATTTGTGAAGCGGTTTATGAAGAGATTGAAGAAGGTGATATAAATGAATAGTCAAATTATCTTTTTAAATATACTGTTTTTATTAGTTTGTTTCATTTTATCCTTAACACCCTATTTTACAAGGAAAACAGAAAACTTTGGCGTCTCAATTCCAGAGTCTTTATACGAGCGTAAAGATTTTAAAGGAATGAGAAAAAAGTATTCCACTTCTTTACTAATCATCGGCTCAATTTTTGGAGGAGGTCTTTTCATTCTTGCTTCCATCCTAAATGAAAAGACGTTTATAATCATGTATACGATCATTGTATTCGTCTATATCCTATTAGGCTTTCTAATTTATCTCCCTTTCTATAAACAAATGAAAAAGATAAAAAAAGCTGAAAATTGGCAGGAAGAACGAAAACAATCCGTAATTGTTGATATGAAATTCCGTCAAGAAAAGCTCACTTATTCTCAATGGTGGTTTCTTAGTTCAGCAATCATTATTATTGCAACACTTGTTATAACATTTCTTTATTATGATCGCATTCCGACTCAAATACCAATGCATACAGATTTTTCAGGAAACGTATCTTATGAAGAAAAATCAATTGTCAACCTCTTATTATTACCTGGTACCCAAGTTTTATTATTAATTATGTTTATCTTTATCAATTTAATTATAAAAAATGCAAAACAACAGGTAAGTGTAGAAAATCCAGACACATCTAAACTACAAAACCTTACTTTTAGAAGAAGATGGTCAGCATTCTTAATTTGGACAGCTGCATTAGTACAATTATTACTATTGTTTTTACAACTCACGTTCATCTTTCCTAGTTTGAGTACTTATGAAAATCTCGTTATCTACGGATTTACTTTAATCATTATTGTCGGAACAATTATTCTTGCATTTACAACTGGCCAGGGCGGGAGTCGCGTGAAGTTAGGTGGGCAATCTGACACGGAAGTAATTGATCGAGACGATGATCGTTACTGGAAACTTGGACAGTTCTATGTAAATAAAAATGATCCAGCTATTTTTATCGAAAAACGTTTTGGAATTGGATGGACGAATAACTGGGCTCACCCGTTGTCATGGGGTCTTGTTTTAGTCCTTATTATAATCATTGTTATTCCAATTATATTTTTTTAGTAAAGGAGGGTTTCTTATGGATGTCTTATCGACAATTAATTGGGGGATTATCCTTCCCTTTCTCGTTATTCAAACAATATTAATCATTGTTGCTTTCATCGATTGGATTAAAGTGGATAAAACAAATGGTCCCAAATGGGTTTGGCTACTACTTATTTTCTTTGTTACTACACTTGGACCGATTTTATACTTTATTTTTGGAAGAAGAAGGGATATGTAAATGAATATTATCACTGTTAATCAATTAACCAAAAAATACAATTCCAATACTGTCGTAAACAAAATCAGTTTTCAATTGGAAGCAAATAAATGTATTGCTTTAATTGGACCAAATGGTGCTGGTAAAACTACTACCTTACGCATGATCGCCGGTTTAATCAAACAAACATCCGGTACAATTCAATTTCTAAATGATGAACAACAAGATTTCCGGAGCTTCACTGGTTATTTACCCCAACATCCTGTTTTTTATCATTGGATGTCTGGTCTTGAATTTTTAATTTATTGTGCAAAACTCACATTTATCGATCATAAAACGGCGAAAACAAGAGCTGAAAATTTACTTGAAAAAGTGGGCTTAATAGATGCAAAACACAAACGAATTGGAACATATTCGGGCGGAATGAAACAACGCCTCGGGATTGCTCAAGCAATTATTCATCAACCAAAACTCATTATCTTGGATGAACCCGTTTCCGCGCTTGATCCGATTGGAAGAAGAGAAATATTAACCTTAATGGATGAATTGAAAAAAGAGACAACCATTCTTTTTTCTACACATATATTAAACGACGCTGACGAAATTAGTGATGAACTATTATTACTACATGGAGGTAAAATTGCTGAATCTGGCTCAATGGAATCGTTACGAAAAAAATATCAAACAGCTAAAATTGAATTAGAATTTGATGATTCTGCTAAAAAATACGAAACGGATCTTCAATCATTGAACGGGGTAACTGCTACGACTATAAAAAAAGATACTCTTCATGTTACTGTCTCAGATATGGATAAAGCGCGGATAGAAATTATTAAAATAGCTAATGAGAATGGCTGGCCATTAACTAATTTTACTATTAATCGCGCCTCTCTTGAAGATATGTTTATGAAAGCGGTGAATTGATATGCAATGGATTACTTTATTTAATAAAGAAGTACTTGAGAATTGGAGAAATAAAAAGTGGATATGGGTTCCAATTGTAATGATGCTATTAACTGTTATGGAGCCTATTTCTTACTATTATTTACCTGAAATTATTAATGTGGCCGGCGGGGTTCCGGAGGGTGCTATTATTGAGATACCAAAACTTGCACCTTTCGAAGTAGTCATGATGAGCATAGAACAATTAAATATTTTCGGTGTGTTAATCATTATATTAATATCAATGGGAACTATTGCCGGTGAAAGACAAAACGGGATGACAGAAATCATTATGGTTAAACCAGTAAAACATCATAACTATATCACGGCTAAATGGACTGCTTTCCTATTACTAGTCTGGGTTGGTCTATTTTTGGGGTTATTGATTAATTGGTATTATACAAACCTCTTATTTGGTGATCTAAGTTTTTTAGCAATGCTAAAGATTTTTCTATTTTACGGGTTGTGGTTTACGTTTGTCTTAACTGTTTCTATTTTTTATAGTACGCTGTTTAAAGTACCTGGATTAGTAGCTGCTTGTACAGTCATTACATTACTTGGTTTGAGTTTTGTTAATACTATTTTAGGGCATAAACTAACCTTATTTCCGAATCAATTATCTACTTATATTTATCAAATGGTTGAAACCAATTCTATATCTAATCATTTACTAGGTACATCTGTTATCGTGTTGACACTCACAGCTCTTATTCTTATAGCTTCCATCTTTACTTTTAAAAATAAGGAAGTTGTAAATTAAATAACAGAAACAACGATAAGTTCTTAGTCCGAATTTGAGGGATACTGTGCAGTAATCAATATTTAAAAACTAGTAACAGCTTCGTTGATTTCCGCCTCCGGGCAGTACGCTTTCCGTGGGCACGGCTATCAGCCTCTGAAGCAGAAACCCACTGCTTCTGAGTCTTCAGACACGTGCTTTTCCCACAGGAGTCGACTGCCCTCCGGCTCCAATCAACCATTGAGATAGTAGTAACAAACTGTGCAGAGTTGTTTACCAAGCAC
>NZ_JBPPZG010000087.1:7429-15227 GCF_051918545.1 Pseudogracilibacillus amylolyticus (SeqCode)
ACAAGGAAGGCTCATCAGCCGCCCGTGGAAAGCGCAGTGTATTTCCGTAGCGGAGGACAATTACTATCCAACTTTACTCAACAGTTTATGGAAAATCAGTAATAAGGTTTATAAAAGTAACCAAAAAATCCGAACTAAATTTGCATCATAGTTCGGATTTCTCTTTGACTAAAACTTTTTTGGAAGGTAAGAAAAGACTTGCTTACTTCATAAGTGCAACTTTGGCTTTCGCCATAAAGGCTTGGTGATAATCCAAGTTTTCTAATAATCAATTACAAATTAAACAGTTACTCTTCTTAACAGGAAAAACGAAAATAAGTAGACGATTACACCAACTGTAAATAATTGATAAAAGAATGCAAAACTGAAATTATTATGAATCGCCAGAATAAAATCCAATAACCAGCCATTTGAAAAGCCAAAGACAATAATCATTACTAGAACCCCTAAGAAGCTAAAACCACCAATCAAGCCAAATCGGTAAAAAATGAGACCGATAATAAACATAACTGCTAGTAAGAAAAAAGAAATAGAAGTATCAATGACAATACGCATAATCCATGAATTTGCACCTAATAAATCGCCAATATGATTAAAGGTCATAGTTGTATCATTTTCCATGATTGTAATAATTCCATAATCTCGCTCTGTTCCAATTATCATGGATACAAATTTATTAACCGTATTAGAAATCACAGCATTTAATAAAGTCAATAAAAATGCGTAGACGCCAAAGCTAACAAATATATTTTTTCTTGTACTCCCCATCTTTATTAAATAAGGGAATGCGTTTTTTACTGTCCAATACCCAATGACTGCTGCAAAAATATAGACTGGTATTGAAAGTTCAAAAGCTATGTCTGTGTCTGGCATTAAAATAGTTGCTGCAATAGTAACGATTAATAAAGCCAATAAAATAGCCCAAAAGTAAGTCAGTGAATAACGAATATTAGCAAATAAATAATAAAGTGCGCCTTGAAATTGTTTCGACATCATTATGCCCCCTTTCCCGATTCTGTAAGATAAATCATCAGATCTTGGATTGGTATTCCTTCAACTTGTAAATTCGTTTTTTGCGCTTCCGCTTTATCTCCATAAATATATGCCGTCATCATATTCGCAAGTTGCTTCGTTTTCATCACCTTTTTATTATAAATAAACTTCTCGACCTCTGTTTTCTCTCCTGTAACCGTAAATGTTTGATCACGTAATACATCTGCTGTTTCTTGCAAAATTAATTTACCTTCTTGTAAAATAAGCACTTCTTCAAATAACAAACTTACTTCATCGATTAAATGAGTCGAAAAAATAACTGTACGTTTTTCTCGTTCATATTCTTCTAGTAAAATATCATAAAACTTCTTTCTAGCTGCTGCATCCATTCCAATATATGGCTCATCAAAAATAGTGATCGGAGCTTTACTCGCTAACCCAACAATTACCCCTAACGCTGATGCCATCCCTTTCGATAATGTTTTTATCCTGGATTTTTTATTTAGCTTATACTCTTCAATTAATTTGTCTGCTAATGCTTGATCCCAATTTGGATAAAATAGCGCATAAGATTGGAGTACTTGTTTGATTCTCATATCTTTATGAAAATTATCTCCTTCTTTTATGAGACAAATATTTTCTACTATATTCCGATTGTCGAAAGGATTTATCCCATTAATAAGAACTTCGCCTTGTGTTACTAATTGATGTCCTGCTAATATTTCCATGAATGTTGTTTTCCCAGCGCCATTTCGACCAAGTAATCCATATATTTTTGGCTCATTCAGTATAAATGAGACATCTTTTAATGCATCGGTTTGACGGTATTTTTTCGTTACAGTTCTTACTTCAATTTTCATCAATGCTTCCCCTCCTCTAACATTTTCACTAATTGTTCGGTTGTGATGTTTAATTTTTCTGCTTCCAATTTTAACGGAACGATATAATGATCAAAAAACTCATTTTTACGATTTTCCATTAATATTTCTTTCGCATTCTCTGTTACAAACATCCCGACACCTCTTTGTTTTCGTAATATATTCTCACTAACTAATTCATTCATTCCCTGTCTGGCAGTAGCAGGATTAATTTTATAATACTTTGCTAATTCATTTGTTGAGGGTACTCTTTCTCCGACTTTTATCGTTTCATTAATAATTGAGTCCTCAATAAATTCTTTAATTTGTACATATATAGGTCTGCTTTCATCCAGTTTATTCTTCATTTTGCCACCACCCTTTTTTTCGTCAGGTTAGTTACATGTATAATTAACTATATAAGTAAGTGACGTTTTTGTCAATAATTTTTGCAATAAAAAAAGACCATTTTCACATGGTCATAAATCTCACTCTTCTTTTATTGTTCCTGTATTAATAATCGGCTGCGCTCCATTATCTGCAACGATCGAAACTAGAAGATTATTTATCATCGTCACTCTTGTATCTTCGTTTAGTTTCACTGCCCCGTCTCGCTCTAACTGTTCGATCGCGTCTTGAACCATGCCGACCGCACCTTCAACAATTTGTTTTCTAGCAGCGACGATGGCACTTGCTTGTTGTCGTTGCAACATTGCTTGAGCAATTTCCGTTGAATACGCTAGATGTGTTAATCGCGCTTCCATAATCTCAACCCCAGCTACAAATAAACGTTCATCTACTTCAGTTTTTAATTCATTGGAAATTTCTTCAGCATTTCCCCGTAAAGTTAGCGCTTTTTCATCAAAACTGTCGTATGGATACTTTGTCGCTACTGCTCTAAGTGCTGTTTCACTTTGTATTTCAACAAACTCTTCATACTGATCCACATCAAAAACTGCTTTTGCTGAATCAACAACACGGAACACAATTACCGCGGCGATTTCGATTGGATTTCCATTCACATCATTCACTTTTAAACGTCTACTATGAAAATTGCGAACACGGAGAGAAATTTTTTTTCTTAACGAAAATGGTACAGTTATCACTAGACCTTCCTTACGTAAACTTCCAACATAGTTTCCGAAAAACAATACGACAACGGCCTGATTTGGTTGTATCAAGGTTAGACCAGTTGCTAAAATAATACCAATAACAGCGAATATAATTCCAACAAAAATCTGTTGATGAAAAAAATTTAAAATAGACACTCCTATTAAAATAGCAATCACGATAATGCCTAAATACCCATTCATGACCCATGCATCTTTTTCTGTAATCACAAACCTCACTCCTAAGTAGTGGTTATTTATTAGTTTTGCCAAATTTACTAGATATCATAATATCATTTTAACTTAAGAGTGAAGGAATTTAGAAAAGCTTTAATTTCTTTAAGTAATTTGTGAAATTTTCATTTGCAAAGCGATGAACTTGTTCTTCTGAATAATGTTTCAGTAGCTCATTAATTAAATGTTGATATTTTGATGCATCCTCTAAGTCTTTTACATGTTGATCAATCCCATCAAAGTCAGACCCAAATCCGATATTTCTTTCTCCGCCCAAAGAACAAATATGATCGATATGTTTAATTATATCGCTAATAGTAACTTGCTTATTGTCTTTTATAAAAGGCGGATAAAAGACTAGATGTATTGGTGCATCTTTTTTGATTAAAGCTTTAATCTGTTCATCGTTCAAATTGCGGGAATGATTGCAAATTTTTTTTGCATTAGAATGGCTAGCGATCGGATAATCTGCTAGTTCAATCACTTCCCAAAATCCTTTTTCAGATAAATGAGAGACGTCCGTTAATACTTGTTGTTTATTATTTTGCAATACTACATCTCGGCCAAGGACAGTTAGCCCAGCTCCACGAGGCTCACCTACTCCATCTGCACAAAGATTTGCGTTATTCCATGTCAGTCCTATAGATAAAATACCTGCTTTATATAAATGTTGCAGTTTGTGAATATCATTCCCAAATGACTCTGCTCCTTCTAATGTTAAAACTGCACCAATTTCGTGGTTTTTTAATTTATGTATTTGCTTCCACTTTTTTATATGGATCATTTCCGGATTTTTTGCAATAACTTCTGTACGGAATAAGTCTATTTGTTCTAATGTTTTTTTCCATATTTTATCTGATGTTGTATCTGGATCGAGAAAAATTGCAAAAAATTGAACTTTCACGTTTCCGGCTTGTAGCCTTTTATAATTTGTTTGCAAAGCGCTAGCATTTTGAAAGTTTATGCCTCTTGTTTGCTGAAGCTTATAAAGCGCATCACAATGGGTATCAATTATTTGCACGCTCATGTCTCCTTTCTTTACAGGCTTGAATATATCCACGATAAATATGTAATGATGTTTCATCTCCTTTTACAGCAAGATTTTCTGGATGCCACTGGAGACCAAGGACAAATGGATCATTACCACTTTCGATCGCTTCTATTATACCGTCACTTGATGTACCACTTGTGATTAAGTGTTTACCTAATGTCCGATTTGCTTGATGATGACGACTGTTCACTTTAATCTTATTTGTACCGACTAAGTTGTGGAGCAAGCTTCCTTCCACTATATGTACAAAATGTGAAGCATGACTTTTGATGGCATTTTGCTGATGTTGCAAGAGTGGTGTTTTTATTTGGTCATTAATATCTTGATACATATCTCCACCAATTGCAATATTTAAAATTTGGCACCCTCTGCAAACTGCTAAAATTGGTTTTTTTACTTTCCTTATATTTTTTATAAGGTCGATTTCAAATTCATCTCGTAATCGATTTATTTTTCCTAGATTTGGATGAGGTTCTTCTTCAAAAAAAGTTGGATCAATGTCAAATCCACCTGTTAAATAAAGGCCATCAATTATATCTATTACTTGCTGTCCCTCGTTCCCATAAGGAATAATTATCGGTATTCCACCGGCTTCACGTATAGCGGTAATATTATCTTCATGAAGATAATAAAGACCTTCTTCTTCATTGATCGAAGGAACGATTCCAATAATTGGCTTCATTTTTTAACCTCCAACATTCATATTCTTTACTATTATTTTATGCAGATGAAAACATAAAAAAACCGCCGAAATTAATTCAGCGGTTTTAAACGAATATTATCTATTCTTCACAACTATATTTTCATCTACAACTTCAACGATAACATTTTCGACTGTTTCATTTTCTAAAATTAAGTCTGTTAATTGATTTTCAATTTTATCTTGGATGACACGACGTAAAGGTCTTGCACCAAAACGTGGATCATGCCCTAACTTAACCAATTGTTTTTTCGCTTCGTCAGTCACTTCTATTTTTATTTCACTGTCCTCAATTGTTTCTTCTAAATCGTGAAGCATTAAGTCAACAATTTCGAGTAAGTTTTCCTCAGTCAATTCGTTGAATCTAATGATTCCATCAAATCGGTTTAAAAACTCCGGTTTGAAGTAATCACTTAAATTTTCAAATGTTGATACTGCTTCATTTGTTTTTTCAAATCCAACATTTACTTGTTTCACACCGGAACCAGCGTTACTTGTCATAATAATCACTGTATCTTTGAAGCTTACAGTTCTACCATGAGAATCCGTCAAATGACCATCTTCCATAATTTGTAGGAACATATTTTGTACGTCTGGGTGTGCTTTTTCAATTTCGTCTAGCAAAATAATTGAATATGGGTTGCGACGAACTTTTTCTGTTAATTGACCTGCTTCCTCGTGACCTACATATCCTGGAGGTGATCCAATAATTTTAGAAACAGTATGTCTTTCCATATACTCACTCATATCAAGTCGAATAAGTGAATCTCTTGATCCGAATAATTCTTCTGCTAACACTTTTGAAAGTTCAGTCTTCCCTACACCTGTTGGTCCGACGAATAAGAACGAACCAATTGGGCGATATTTTGATTTAAGACCAGCTCGGCTTCTACGAATTGCTTTTGCAATATTGTCTACCGCTTCATCTTGTCCGATAACTTTTGAACGTAAATGGTCAGCAAAATTACGCATTTTTTCTTGTTCATCTGCTTGAAGTTTTGTCACAGGAATACCTGTTTTTTCTTCCACTATTTGTTCAACATCTTTTAGAGTAACATTAGGACTTACATCTTGATTATTATCTTTCGCTTTTTCTAATTGTTTTTGTAATTGTATTTCTTGATAGCGTAAGTTCGCGGCTCTTTCATAATCTTCTTGCTCGGCAGCTGCTTCTTTTTCTTTTACCACTTTTTCCAATTGATCTTCTATCGTATCTGTATCTTGTTCGGCGTTTGCAAGGTTAATCCGTGATCCTACCTCATCCATTAAATCAATTGCTTTATCCGGTAAAAATCTGTCTTGGATATAGCGAGCAGATAAATTAACGAATGCTTCAATCACATCGTCTGAATATTTCACACCATGGAAATCTTCATAACGGCTTTTTAATCCTTGTAAAATTTGAATCGTTTCTTCATTTGTTGGCTCTTTAACAATAATCGGTTGGAAACGACGTTCAAGAGCAGCATCTTTTTCAATTTGACGATATTCTTTTAACGTAGTTGCCCCGATTACTTGTAACTCACCACGGGCAAGCGCCGGCTTCATAATATTACCTGCGTCCATTTGCGAGCTTTCGGCTGTGCCTGCTCCAACTAATAAATGAATCTCATCGATGAAAAGAATAACATCTGGACGACTTTTTAATTCTTCGATTAACTGTTTCATTCTTTCTTCGAATTGACCGCGAATGCCAGTATTTGCTACTAATGAAGCAACATCAAGTACATAGACTTCTTTGTTCATCAATTTCGCCGGAACATCGCCTTCAATCATTTTAAGTGCGAGTCCTTCAGCAATAGCTGTTTTACCTACGCCTGGTTCACCAATTAATACCGGGTTATTTTTATTACGACGGTTTAACGTTTCAATGACACGCTTAATTTCATTGTCTCGGCCAATTACCGGATCAATTTTACCATTACGTGCATTATCTGTTACATTCGTTCCTAATTCATCAAGTAATCCACCGCCACGTCCAGCATGTTGCTGTTTCGTAGTCGTTCTGCTCTGACCTTGTCCTCCCATAGCACCTTGGAAAAATGGATTAGAAAACATATCTCCACTGAAAAAATTATTTGAATCTGTTAATTGATCTTGGATTTTTTGAAAACAATCTCCACATAGCTGTAAATGTTTTCGTTCGTTATTAATTTGCATTGCCATATTTACCGTTGCTCTATTAACTCCACACTGTTGACATTTCATAAAGATTGTCCTCCTTTAAATTTGTTTTATTTCAGAGTTTGTTTATTAAAATTTATGTCTTTTGACTTTGACTATATTTGACCTTTGACTATATTATACACTGACCTATTTTGACTTTCAAGTGTTTTTTATAAATTTATTTTAAATTTTTATATAAAAAATTTAAAAATAGTATGCTGAATATAGTCAAACCTGTACATTCTTATTTAATCGTTTTTGTACATTTCTACATTATCATTTTTACCTTTTTGTCAGTACAAAAAAACTATCTTAATGATAAACACAAAATCTTATTAATCAACTTCCCATAAACCTCATTATTTCTAAACGTCGAAATTGATGAAAACTGCGCAGTTAATTCGAATAATGAATGTTTTACCGCTACAGAAACATACTCTGCATTAATCGGCTGTCACTATGCATGTTGGTAAACGACTCTGCATTTCTCAAGTTAGGGTGCAAGTTGCTCGAGTCGAGTAGAAGTTGCTCAAGTTGAGTTGAAGTTGCTCAAGTCGAGGGTGGAGTTGCTCAAGTTGGGGTTGAGGTTGCTCAAGTCAGGGGTGGAGTTGCTCGAGTTGGGGTTGAGGTTGCTCAAGTCAGGGGTGGAGTTGCTCGAGTTGGGGTTGAGGTTGCTCAAGTCAGGGGT
>NZ_JBPPZG010000088.1:0-15184 GCF_051918545.1 Pseudogracilibacillus amylolyticus (SeqCode)
ATTCGGTGGAACCCCAAACCATATGAAGGATGGTGGGCAATACCGAGCCAAGCCTAATGAATTGGTAATAAGTAGTTAGGAAGGTGTAACGACCAGGTGGTGAGGAACCATACCGATAACCCACCCACGAGCGCGGAGCATCCTGTTTAGGATGAAGATATGGTCTGAACTTTATGGAAACATAAAGAAGTAGTGGATAAACAACCACTACGATAACATAATTGATTTCTCTAATCCAAACAGCAGAAGGTGCACTTAACGAAACACATGCAATCTTACAAAGAATGCGTGAACTTGCGAATCAAGCTTCAAACGATACAAACAACGAGGCTGATCGTGGTGAACTACAAAAAGAAATTGATCAGCTTGCTCAAGCATTAAATGATATTTCTAATGATACTGAGTTTAACACGAAAACTTTACTAGACGGAAGCTTGCAAAATGCTACTTTCCATGTTGGTGCAAATTCAGGTCAAAACTTGAAAGTTTCCATTAACGATATGAGTGGTACAAAATTAAATGTTGCTGAGACTTATCAGAAGGATGATTTAACTCATAAAGAAGCAACTGATGATGTTAAATACACAGCCGCTACTAATGCAAGTGACGAAAATGTCTTAGAGGACTTAGATGGAAATGAAATAGGTACTTGGCAAGCTGAAAGTGGATCAGTAGCAGACGGAGATTTTAAAGCTGCAGGATATTATAATACTGCTGGCGATTTAGTTATAGCAGCAGATTCAGCATTTACGGATGGTAAAACTGGTACAATCAAAGGAGATGAAGCAGGTTACTATAACGATGCTGGTCGACTAGTATTAGCTTCAGAAGAGGATACACTAGCAGATGGTGCTACAGTTACAGTAGGTATAAACATCACTGATCAAGAAAGTGCGGATGGTGCAATTACAACAATCCAATCAGCAATTGATCGTGTATCTGCAGAACGTTCTAAACTAGGTGCAGTTCAAAACCGTCTAGAGCACACTATCAATAACCTAGGTGCTTCAGCTGAGAACTTAACAGCTGCAGAATCACGTATTAGAGACGTTGATCATACCGAAGCTGCATAAGCAGTATGAGGTATAGTCGTCCTAACTGGTAACGGTTAGTGAGTATGATCGGGTGAATTGCTGGAAACCCCTTAGAGGCTTGTCTTACTACAACGCAGTCGGAAACGACAAACGTGAAGGTTTGAAAAAAGATAAGATTGGGCAATCAGCAGCCAAGCGCCTGTGGCGAAAGCCTGGTGAAGGTTCAACGACTAGGATATACCATCTAAGGTAATAAGCTATGATGATGAAATCCATAGGTGAACAAGGAGCCGCAACATCCTTGGAATCCGAAGTGCCCGACCCCTACTAGAATTATAGAGGGTGAAGATATAGTCTAGTCATTTATGAAAGTAAATGTTCGCACGATGGCGAAAGAAATGATGGAGTTCACTAATAACAACATCCTAACTCAAGCGGCACAAGCAATGTTAGCTCAAGCTAACCAAACTCCACAGGGAGTACTACAGCTACTACGTTAATAGTGGATTATAAAAGGACTCTAGCTATGCTAGGGTTCTTTTTACTATATATTAGTTAAAGGAGGGATTGTATTATGAATACCATCGCTAACATACTCTTACAAGGCGAAATAATTGGAGATGCTAAGGTTCTTTCTCTTAAGGAAAATGAGATAGTAATTGAATTACAAATACCTGTTTTTGATGATAGGACTTATCAAATACAGATTCAAGGAAATCAATATAATCTAGAATTTACCCAAATCAATGGAACAATTCAAAAAAACAAACCAGTAAGTTATCAAGCCAGGGGTTTTATATTTAGTTAATTGGTTATGAACAAAAAACAACATTAATTCACAAGCGGCTCAAGGAATGTTGGCTAATGATCAAAAGGGCGTCTAACCTGTTGACAAGTTAGAGCGACAACTGTGTGAATTGCCTGAAAGTCCTAAGAGCTTCATGACCCCAACAAGACCGAAAACGAATATGGAAATTTGAAAACAAAAAGATTGGACAATTAGCTGCAGTCCTCTGTCTGTAAAGAAAATCTTGGAGAAGCTTCAACGACAAGGATATACCGTCCATGAAAATCGTAGCAGATAAATTAACGGCAAGCGTATATACAATGTATAGTTTCCTTCAGTGTGAGACAGTTATTACAAGCGAGGCGGGACATCGCCAATAGAAAGTGAGATAAAATATGAAAATCGATGCTATTTCGTAGACAAGATTACGTGAATGGCTTCCATAATATTAAAAAAAACATAGACGAGGGAGGAGCAACTCGTGAATAAAGGGATTAAAGTACGGTTGAAGGTTGATTTAACAGAATACTTACCAGGACTAGTTATTGGAACCGAGGGAATAACGATAGGTACTAATGGCATGTGGAGTTGTGTATCAGATAGATTTGTAGGCGTTCATTTTCCAGGAAAAGGATCACTGGATGTATTGTGGAGATCATTAGAAATTATTGATAAAGAATACTTGAAAGAAGTGAAAGAAAATGAAGCAAGGTTTTTGAAAGACTTAAAAAGTGCTAGTAATGTTGTAAAAGTCGTTGGTCCAAGAGGAGGATTTAGGTATATTAGTTATACTTTCACAAATTCAGAAGGAATTGAAAGTCATGTCACGAATGCTTTTCGTAAGGAAGCAAATAAATTAATTGAATTTTTTAATAGAAACGGAATAGAAATTACTACTAAAATTATTGAGTAGACAGATATAGTCAATAACTAATAGTAATAACTTTAAACTTATATACTTTTTGTACAAACTATAAAAAAACGGAAAAAATCATATCTTTCTCTAGTGTTTTGTATTAATATATGGTTAAATACTATTCTCTAGCAGGAGTGATAAGTGTGGATCGGTATAAATTTGAAAGTGTACATAGTAAAGAAATTGTTAATGCTATAGTAGAGGGGTATCGGGAATATATTGAACATCGTCGGGATCGTCATGAAAAAATGATTATTAGTTCTGCATTTGCTTGGACGAAAGGTAATTTTATTGAGAGTAAAATTGCTGAGATTAGTGGAAACCTCAATTTATCTTACAGAAAGGCAAAAGCTGGATTAGCTTGGGATTACTTGCAATTTATTCAAGAGGATAAAAAAGTACTTTTTTTAATCAAAAATGCTGCATACTTTGATGAGAAAAAATTTTCACAAGCTATTTTGCCTTCTAAAAGAAGTAATGGACATCGTCGAACATACCTTCATGAACTTTCAAAGATTAATCAAAATTTGGAATTCCCATCTATTTATCAACCTCAAGGAAATAAAGATGAACGTAATATTCAACTCTCATTTTATGTTTTGGAGGATCAAGTAAAAGAAGAGCTTAATGAATTTAAATTAGAGTATGATGAGTTTCATATTCTCACCTATAAAATTGATCATGCTTTTCAGATTTCAAATATTATACATTATTTACCGAATCCTGCAGATAATATTGCATATGAAATTGAAGATCTTTCAGAGCATATATCTGGTGCAGAATTAACGAACGAAGAACGAGAAGTGATTGCTCCAGAGTCACGCGATGAATTGATTGCTCCTGCAGCATTTGATCTAGGGATCCTTGACGAGGAGGAAAGAAAATAAAACATTTTCTTTAGATAAGGAGAAGCCTAATGTTTATTGGTGAAAATTTAACTAACCTTCGTATTTTACATGGATATTCACAAAAACAGCTCTCTGAAGAGTTGGGTGTAACAGAACAGGCGGTTTGGCAATACGAAAATGGTTATACATCCCCCAAAATGATAATCGTAAATGAATTAAAAAATATTTTTGATGTAAAAAGTAAATATTTTTATGAGAAAGATGTACTTGACCGATATTTTGAGCCAAACAATGTCTCATTTACGAATATTGCTTATCGTTCAAAAGTGATCAATGTCATCTCAAAGACGCAATCAGAAGCTAAACATGTTGAGTTTTTAGATTGCTTTGTTAATTATTTGACAAATCGGGTAACTTATCCTACTAATAAAATTATTCAACTGAGAAATAATGTAATTAAATATTTAAATACGTCGAATGAAGATAGGAAAGTACAGATAGATGAAGTAGCCAAATTTGCACGTAAAGAACTCGGACTTTTAGATAATACAAACGATAATCTTATGTTTTTAGTAGAAAAAAGTGGCGTGTTTATATTTGAAAAGGCAATTGGTGAAAACATTGATGCATATAGTTTATGGACAAATCGGGAACGAGCTTTTGTCATGTTAGGAAATATAAAACGCTCAGCGGCCAGAAGAAACTTTGATCTAGCACATGAATTGGGTCATTTATTGCTTCATTATCGGGTTGAATTTACTAGTTTAGACAAGAAAGAACATAAAGAAATTGAAAATGAAGCTAATCAATTTGCGAGTTCTTTTCTTCTTCCAGAAGAAGAGTTTTTATCTGATTTGAAATCTATTTCTCATTTAACAAATCCTGATGCTTATATTGATTTAAAAAAGAAATGGAAAACATCATTGCAAGTTTTAGCGTATCGAGCAGCTAATCTAGGAATCCTTGATGCTAAAAAACATCGTAACTTCTATGCCGCACTTCATCAGAGAGGGTATTTAAAACGTGAGCCTTTGGACGAAACAATTGAGATTCAAAGACCACAAAAAGTGAAATCGATTATTGATTTGGTTGCTAAAAAAGGACTGATCGATATGGATAAGATGATGGAAAAAGATTGGATGGTTGATATTGAATTTTTCCATCAAATTACAGGCATTAATTTGGATTTCTTTCATCGTTATATGACTAACGGGCAGAATTTTGAGTTGGATAATATTACTTATTTATCATCAGATATTTTTGATAGGAAAGCATAATTGGGAGATGGATAAAGGGGTTTCGCCTTTTTAGGAGGGCAGAACTCCTCTTTTTGTATTATTTAAGTAACTGATAAACTAAGTTGCGATATTATAGTAGCGAAAGTATATTATTTATCAGTTGACATAGAGCTTTTTAGTGTTGAAATTTGAAGAATCCTTGCATTCAATAGGAGTATAATAATATATTTTAAAACATAACGAAATTATAGTCCGTGTATCTAAAAAAACAATAGATGAATCCCTCATTTCTAGGGCAATTAATTCAAGAGCAGTGTCACCAAAGATCTAAATTCTTTTAAATTGTCCTCCGTTTAGCTTCAGAATGTGTTACTATGTAATGATTTTTACGGTTTACTCAATTATTTTATAAATGTATAATACTATATAAAATAAAGTTGATGTTTTGATTGAAGTACGCAGGTTCATTATTATAAGTAAATTGTTATTAAAGAGAATATCATTTAAAGGATGGCGTAACGCTCTTTTGATAACTGACATGATAATTTTTACTGGTGGTGATCTTATGGATTATATTAAAACATCGTCAGAGAAAGAACTTATGAAACATATTTCAAATATGAACCGCGATAATTCCGTTCTACAGTTTTCTATTCCTTGTAAGGGTAAATTCACATTAGTTTTACGGGAAGAAGATGAAGAATCAATCCTTGCTGATGTAGAAAAAAGGCCTGAATTAAAGCAAATGATTCAGGATAGTCTAAGCGAATACAAAGATGGAAAAGGAATGACTACTTCGGAAATTTTAAAGTCATTTTCAGTAAATGATTTTGAATAAATGGATAGAAATGTTATATGGTTACAAGGTTCAAGCAAAAAATATAAAGACTTTAATTACGTGAATGTATAATCGATGCTAGTTCTTTTATGCCCAAATTTATAGAAATACGGGAAAATGTTTCGTGGTATGAAAATGAAAAAAATTCATATATTGAATTGTTTACTTTTTGGAAGTGTGGTAAAGAATGTATAAAGACTGTATAATTGAATAAAGAGAGATTTTTGGAAAGGAGTCAAATTATGAAAGAACTTCAGATCGAGTCAAAAGAATTTCAACGAATCCTTCATAATTTGCAATTAGAAAATCTCACCCTTCACCCAAGACTTCAAGAGAAAGTGATTGAGTTAGTTAATTCAGGTGTTTTTATTACACCCAATATTATTAAGGAAATATTGAGTCGTGGGAGAAAGTATAGTGATCATAATAATGACCAATTCCTTTTGGAAACCAACCTTCTCGGACTAACAACGTACAAGGAATTAAAGGAAGCCGAAGCTTTGGTTTTTTCACTTCGAGCTGCGGAGTTAGAACGTGAAGAGTTCAGTATAGATACCTTTACGGAAGATGAATTTAAAAAGTTGTACCATCATCTTTTTCAAGATATTTATCCATTTGCGGGTAAGTTTCGGGAAGTTCAATTAATGAAAAGAAATACTCGTTTTTGTCAAGCGCAATATATAAACGATTATTCCGAAAAGTTATTTAAACAACTAAGTAACGAATCTGTATGGCAGTCATTAGAAGAGGCGGCAGATCGTCTAGCGTATTTTAAATCGGAATTTAATATGCTCCATCCATTTCGTGAAGGTAATGGAAGAACTATTCGTATATTTATGCGAGCGTTCGCTTTATCTAAGGGAATAAATTGGGAATATGAAAAAATGGAAAGAGAAGCATATATGAAAGCAATGATTCAATCGGTTACTAATCATGAACAGTTACGCTCAATTCTATTAAAAACAATCAGTTAAATAATAAACTATGGTGCTTACCTTGCATATATATAATAACTCTTTCTTCGTAAAAAAGAAGGAGTTTTTTGTTTAGGTTTAATATTTTTTCAGGTTAGTCCTTTTAGTCCTTCCTAGTTTCTACCGAGCGTTTTGGTTTCATTTCCTTTCTGTCAGTACATCTCCTAATCGAAATGATATATTTTACCTTGTGGATATATTTCTTTATTAGTTGGATTTAAGTACAGTCCTGCAATGTGTTAAAATAAAACAAATGAGAATGTTGAGGCTTGTGATAAACATTCATGATTTTCTGTACCAAATTAATAAAACGATTTTGGATAGAGGGTACAACTATTTATTGATGGAAATGTCGTAGAGCCGTATAAACAGGGGATAACGAATAAATTTTTCATGTTGAAGGAAGTGATTACTATTAGGTACTAGTTGACATTGAGGATAATGGGGATATTTTAAATTCTCATTGTGGCTGTCTTTATGATTTTGGAACATTATGTAAACACGTAGCGGCATATTTTAAAGCCTTTGAAAGGTACATTACGAATATGACATTGAACAGGTACCGACCAAATCCATAAGCGTGGGTACTGCAAGACCTAAAAGAACTGGCCGCAAATCAAAATGAATATAATCCTAACTTGAAACTAGAATTTTATCTCGAAGTTAGTGATAAAACTTTGGGACAAGCTTGATCAAAGGGGTGGATGAAATGGAGCAAAAAATAAAGGAACTTACTTTGCTATTATTATATTTAACATCGTGGAAAGAGTAGGAGCTATCCGAGGAAATGAGACGAAGCTGGAAGGGTTATCCGTTTGAAATTTTGGATGAACTTACTGATGAGGATTTTATTCGTGGAAGTAAACGCTCTAAATTGTCTATTTAACTAAAACAGGTATCAAAAGGCAAAAGACTTAGCAAAGAAATATCAGATTAATGATGGTTAAAGGCTGGAATGGGGGAATTGCGTATCAATAAAATTACAGTTTTATCTTGCTTTCATCGGCATCATACTAGAATAGAAAGGAAGAGAGCTAATGGTCAAAATTGGGAGAAATGATAAATGTCATTGCGGTAGTGGTAAAAAATATAAAAAGTGTTGTTTGGATAAAGATGCACAATTGAAGAATGATCAAGTGGTACATAATCCAGTTACCCGATTGCTTTCTTATGAGGAAGTAAACGCAATGAGTACGGATGAAATTATATACAAGTTAGGTGAAATGGGTATTTCATTTAATCGTGAAGAATTTATACAAGATATGAAAAAGTTTTATTCTGCCGAAGAAATTTCAGAAAATTGGTTTCAACATAATACGGTTACTGTAAGGGGGAGAGATGAAGATTTTCCTTGGATGGCGGCATGCATATTATGGGAGAGATTGGCTCCGCAAAATCACTTGTCAATGGAACAAATGAGTGATTTATATGAGCGTGGTTTTAGCTATTTAGATAAAAATGATCCTATTTCTGCATGTGATGTTTGGTTGAAAGTTTGGGAGGTTATTAAGGACAGAAGCGAACCTAAGTTTCAAACTTTGGATCATCTACACGAGCACTATAAAGGGAGTTTTTTTATAAGCAACTTTTGCCAGGACTTAGAAATGGAACTTCATAATGCAGGCTTGAATAATTCTACTTATTTTGAAAAAAGAATAGTGTATTGTCGTGAGTTTTGCGATATATTTCCTAAAGAAAATGAACTAATCATTCATAATATGCGACGCGCTATTGCGGCGTCTTATGAGGAGTTAGGAGAGTATAAGAAAGCGGATTCCGAATTTGAGAAATTAGTGAAAGATTTTCCCGACAATCCATGGGGCTATATTGGTTGGGGGGATATGTACTACCTTGGACAAAAAAAGGACTATCATAAAGCCCGGAAACTATACGAAAAAGGTTTAGTAGTTGCGAAAGGTGAAAATGATTTGGATGTTGTGAAGGAAAGGCTTGAAAATTTAAAGCAAGAAATATAATGATCATGCACTTTAAAATGCGTTTTTGTTTTTAAGAAACTTAAAATGATAGGGTGAAACGTATGTTAATCCAATGCACGAAAGCTTTACTTGATAAGATTGGAATGAAGGAAAACGAATTATCTTCTCCTGAAGGCCATGAGCAATTTCCGAATAGTTTTATGGCATGGCACGCAACTTTTGTCACTATTAATAGAAGAAAAGCGATTATATTAATGAATAATGAAACAAGATATCCAGTCGTTATTTACCGACCGACTAAGAAGGAATTTTCTAATATTAGGGTTTTAATTTTTGAAGCAATTACGGAAGCATTACGTATAGAAGGTGTCCGTAAAGATATCGTTGATGCTTATATTGCTGACGCTGGTGAATTTTCTTTCTCTAAAACAGCCAATCGGAGCATGGTAGCCAAACTGAATAATACCGTGCGGGAAGTAGGATTTATGGGAGAATATTTAGATAAAGAGACGAAGCTTCAAAGATATATAAGTCTTGTAACGGGGAGGATGATTCAAAATTATGATGGAGTGGATGAATATCATTATCCGATAGAAAGAATGTTGAATTGTTTTGCATCCATTTATGGTTTGGATCAAAAGATAGCCGTGGACGAAGTGCTGGCTGTTGAACGTTATCAACTAAAAATACAAATTAATTTGGATGGCCATGACATTTGGAGAAGGGTTATCGTACCTTCTACATTTTCTTTTGGGCATCTTCATCATATTATTCAAACGGTTTTTGACTGGCTAGACTACCATTTGCATGAATTTACTGTGGAAAGAGAAGAAAAGAAGCCACTCAAAATTGTCATGGATGATGATCCAGAACTACTGCAATATATCGACTCAGAGGATTTTTCTATACGTCAAGAGCGTTTTGTATCTCTTGAAGAAGTTTTTCCAAAATATGATACAGTCGTTTATGAATATGACTTTGGAGATTTATGGGAGCATATTATTACGGTTGAAAAGGTAGAAAAATCTAATGTCTTCCAAGCAACATTTCTGGACGGAAATGGAGAAAGACCACCTGAAGATGTGGGCGGTGCAAGGGGTTTTGAGGATTATGTGAGAATTATGGCAGATAAGAAAGATCCTATACATAACGAAATGAAAGTTTGGGCAGAAGGTCTACGAGAAAGAAAGCTGAGTTCCGAACAAATTAACAAATGGATAAAGAAAGTTACCAGTGGACATGGACCATTGAGAGATTTGATTTAAGGGGTCTGTCTCCAGTTTCTTACTTATTAACTCCTGCTTGTATACGTATCTGTAGAGAGGAGTTTTTTGTTTGCCGAGAATGGAGAGTGCCCTTGTAAAAAAGGCATTAGCGAAAAATTAAGTACTAGCTGTTCTTCTAGATGGGGTGCCTTTTTCCAAAAATGTTTCTGTCTAAGGGTTTTGATCTTGACAGAATAATAGATACGCTCCATTTCGTAGTGAGAAGAAAGGAACGTACCATCTTCATGTGACAATGGATGATGCGATTTGGCCAGCTATCCATCTAGTTAATAGTTAAAATGTTTCATTGTAAAAATATTGCTCTGGTCCGTTTCCTTGATGTTCAATTAAATATGGTCTTGGCCGTTCTTGTTCTGATCCTGTTTCCACGATTTGCTCCACCGTTATAGTTAATGTCCATTCGTTTTCATAATCAAAAAGGTACAAAAAGCGTTGTCCAACAGATAGTCCGACAGATCCAATCAGCACATTGGAAGCAATGGGGGAGCCGGAATGATCCAATGGAGCAACAATCGAAGTTTTTGAGCCTTTGATCCCATCCATGAAAAAAGAATAAAGATGATCATGATCAAACTGGAATGTTTTTATAATGATTTTATGTAAGTCTTCCATTGTATGTTGTGCTGTTAAGGCTACTTTGCACCAAGAATGTTTATCATAAACTATTTTAAACGTATATTTCCCAGGTGTGAATGCACGTTCTTGTCTTGGTAGCGTTTTTCGCAATACTATTTTTATGAAAAGACCTTCAAAGGCCTTATAAAAAGGTTGAAAACTTTGATCTTTCCTTTTATTCGATTGTTTGCTAGTATTTCCAATGACATCGAGTTCCGATCCCGGTATGGGATTTACTTCCCCGGTTTCGCGGCGATAGGGAATATTCCAATTTTGTGGATGTCTATTGTTTAATAAAATCGGGATCATTTGTTTACCAAAGGTCGTCAAAGTAACAGAATGTACGATGAATTTTTTGTTGCTATGATAGTGATCCGTAGCTTGATGATCATGTTCGCATACCCAAAAACCGAACCATTCTAAGTAAACAAAGAAATAACCCCAATGAAAAGTAAATTTAGATAAAAGAGAATCTTTCAGTTGGAGATGAGAGTTTGATTTTCTATCTAGTAATTTTGAAAAAACATCTTCAATCACAATATGAACAGGGTTATCCTTTTTATCCAAAATTTTTGCCCAGTTCACATCGATCCAAAATGTTTCTAGTAAAAAGAAGTATTTTTCCGTGTCAGTTAAATTATTGTTATATAAATTCCATCTTTCTGTAACCGTTAACTGTGGTTTGGTTGAATCAATCGATTCCAATTGAATTAGTCGTCCAGTTAGAGCAATGTGATAGAAAAAATGAATATACGGATAGTCTTCTTGTTGTGTATAGTCTGTCGCTTCTTCAGCTTTGATCGTTAATCGTTCATTGATCGAAGGAAGATGTTTTCTCGAAATATGGTTTATTGTATTTGTTAGTTGAATAGAATGATGACATAAATAATCCATAAATTGATCGAAATCTCTAACAAGTTCAATAGGAATGGAGATTCTATTTTGATTCTTAAACCAAGTCGAGACTTGGGGGTGATCGAATGGATCAGTATCTGTATCTAATATGTTATCGAAAAATGATAACTGCCTCATATCATGCACGATTAAATCCCTCCATTTCTTCATCCGAGTACTTTCATTCGTTATGATTTAAAACAGCTTCAAAAACAATATTATGTCCTTATTGTAAATGGCTCTGCTTAAATTGTCTACAACGGTTTTAGAATACTTATGCTTTGGCGTTGCTCTATCCGTTTTCTGCAATTTAAAAATTTGCTAGAAGAATTAAAGGTAGTATTTATCGTTGTTATCGCATTTACGGCTACTCCAGCTCAGGTGGAAAAAAGGTAACTCTCCTTTATCTCGGTCCTGTAGTTACCTTCATCAAAAAAATCTCACGGGGAGTGGCTGGATTAATTACCTTTATTACTATCTTGGTTAAATTTTCTTTTCCGTTTTTTTTTTACAATGTATAATGTTAAGAAAATTTATTGACAAAAAAATCAGACTATTGTAACATGTAATGTAATCGATTACATTTTATATTAATCTACCTTATACAAATACTGGTTTAATCATATAATTTATATGTAATCAATTACATAAATGGAGGTTTTTTATGATAAATAACCTGGCGATTAATACGAACACATACCATGGGTTTACCTTAGAAGACGCAGTGCAAGGGGCAAGTGAAGCGGGATTTAAGCAGATTGAATTAGCGGGAGCAAAAGACCATACAAATCATGTGCACCCCAATATGACGAAGGAACAAAGTAATGAAATTAAATCACTACTTCATCTTCATGGAATGAGCTGTGTTGGAATTGGTGCCCATAGTAATGTTTTGGAAGAAGCAGGAATCGCTTATTTATTGGCAAGTATCGATTTGGCAGTTGCATTCGATTGTCCATATATTGTTACCGCTACTGGTGATTCTCATGGCGACACAGATATTGTTGAAGATGAGAGTTTACTAGCAGAAAAGTTAGCTCCTGTTTTAGATAAGTGTGAGAAATTAAATAAAACCTTGTTAATAGAAACTCATGGCAATAATTACGCGACGGGTAATGCAGTAAAAAAATTAGCGAAGTCACTAAATGATCGTGTCAAAATAAATTATGATACTGGTAATGTTATTTTTTACGGTAATACATTACCATATGATGATTTGGCTCACTCACTTGATTATATAGAATTTATTCATTTGAAGGATAAACTTGGTGTATATAACGAATGGAACTTTCCAGCTATTGGAGATGGAGATGTCGATTTCCACAAAATTTTCACAATCCTTGAGGAAGGAAATTATAAAGGCCCAATTAGTGTGGAAATTGAATTTACACAATCAGGTGCTAAAGATTTGGAGGAAGTAAATCATTTTGTGAAACGGTCGTTCAACTTTCTTGCAACAATTTTAGATTAAGAAAAAGTTGGGTGGGGGTAAGTATGCAAAAGATAGGGCTAGTTGGTTTAGGGTTTATGGGGAAAACGCATTTACGCGCCTATGATTCTATTACTAACTGCGAAGTAACCGCAATCTATACGAAAAGTAATGTTGTGGATAAGGATATAACTCAAATGATGTATAATGGTTCTTTTGTAACTACTTATGATGATTTATTAAATGATGAGAAAATAGATATCATTGATATTTGTTTACCAACTTACTTACATGAAGAATTTATTATAAAAGCTGCGAATGCCGGCAAACATATTATTTGTGAAAAACCACTTACGTTAACGGTCGATTCTGCAAAACGGATTTTAGACATTATTCGTAAAAATGATGTGAGATTGTTTGTAGGTCATGTACTACGATTTTGGCCTGAATATAAAAAAATTAAATCGTACAGTGAAAGTGATAAATTGACAGATATAGACGTTGTACATGCAAAGCGATTGGGGCAAAAGCCGAAATGGAGCAATTGGTTTCAACACCCAGAGAAAAGTGGTGGTGCCTTATTCGATTTACACATTCATGATATTGATTTTGTTACTTATTTATTAGGCGAAGTCGACTACGTATATGCGGTAGGAACGAAAAATGACAGAGGTGCTTGGGATCATATTATGACAACACTATCTTTCAAAAATAAAAGTATTGCATATGCAGAAGCATCGCATCGTATGGCAATGAAATTTCCTTTCACCATGTCATTTCGTGCACAATCAAGCCAACGTATAGTTGACTTTCATTCTGCAGGTGCTGAGAATATAGAAAATATGCAAGCCTCTAATAATCAATTTATGTATTATACGAACGAGGAAAAGTCGATATTGGATGTTCAAGCGCAAGATCCATTTCAAAATGAATTATCTTATTTTATAGACTGTATTGAACATAAAAAAGAAAACACAATTATCCCCCTAAAGGATGTATTATATACACAATTTTTACTTCAGGCGATTGAACAATCATTAGAAAATAACGAGAAAGTTTCCATCCCCCAGTTTTAAAGAAGAGCAGAAGCTAGATCAATGCAACACTATAATTCTGAATATATAAAATAATATAAATTTAATTATATTATTTTTATATAACATCCTTCTAAATGTATAAAGAGGGAAATAGTAAAAATTAAAGGGAGGTTAAATGGTGAGAAAGTTTTTATCTTTGATTTTCATGGTAGGGTTGCTTATTGTCTTTGTTTTAAGTGCGTGTAGTGGGGAGAATGTTGAGAGTGATGCTGACACAGAGGATGCCGCAGAAAATGATGTGGGTGAAGGTACGAAAAAAGATGGTGAAAAATATAAGATTGGGATTCTTGCTCCAGCAGTAACACATGGATGGGTTGCTGCGGTTGCCTATCATGCGGAAAATCGTGTAAAAGAACTAAGCGATGAAATTGAGTATCAAATACAAACGAGTAGTGATGCTTCGGAAATGACTTCACAATTAGACGATTTGATGACATGGGGAGCAGAAGCAATTGTAGCATTTCCTCAATGGGAAGGAATGGAGACGTCGATTCAAACAGCGCTCGATAATGGTATTGAAGTCGTAAATTTTGATATCGAAATCGATGTTGACGGTGTTTACCGTGTTGCTGGTGATAATGAAGATATGGGGGTTCAAGGAGCACATTATATTGTAGATAAAATTGGTACAGAAGGAAATGTCGTAGTTCTAGAAGTTCCGACGGCAGGATCAGTCTCGGAACTGAGGAAGAAAGGATTCGAAGATACAATCGCAGAAATTGCACCAGATTTAACGATTCAAACATATGCGACAGAATTCACGCGGGAAGCCGGGTTGAGTGACTTCTCTGACATTCTAACAGCGAATAGTCAAATTGATGCCGTCTATTCCTTAGACGACGAAACCTCGGTAGGTGTATTACAAGCGATTGAAGAAGCTGGAAGAGATGATATTAAAGTCGTAACTGGTGGTGGCGGGATGCAGGAATACTTTAATATGATGCCACAAAATGAAGATATTTGGATCCAATCAGCTTTATACAGCCCAGCGATGGTGAAAGATGCAGTAGATGTAGCGCTTAAAGTGTTAAAAGGGGAAAACGTGGAGGAACAAATTATCATTCCAACCACGATTGTAGATAGAGATAATTATGAGGAATTTATTGACGCGGATTCACCATATTAATTGATTCATGGAATGAAGAGGTATCTAACGTAAAAGAGAGGCTATATGAAGTGATAGCTTCTCTTTTTAATAAAAATCTGGAAGTGATGTCATGATCATAGAGATGAAAAATATAAAAAAGTCATTTGGTAATAATGTTGTTGTGCTGAAAGATGTTACTTTTAC